>NZ_JABSPU010000110.1 GCF_013214815.1 Gilvibacter sp. | reverse complement strand
AGCAGACCTTAAACTCAGGCAGATCAATTCCGTAAAGTCCTCCAACAAGCTTATCCTCCAGCCAAACTTCCAAACTATGCGCATGTCCCAGTTGATTCAATTGCAAATAAGCCTGGATCATTTCTTCGGTAATCCAAGTCCCTAATTGATCGGGTCTCGGTGCAGAAGCACAAGCTCGTATGACCTCTTCAAACTGGGTATTTTCGGTAATTTTAAATCCTTTAGTCCGGATGGATTTTCGCAAACTTTTAGAGCGTTTAAATTCTGAAGGGATCATCACCATTCGCGGATCTGGACTCCACCAAAGAATAGGATCTCCGTCAGAAAACCAGGGAAAGATTCCTGAGCGATAAGCGAGCATTAAACGCTCCGCAGTTAAGTCTCCTCCCACCGCTAACAAACCGTCTGACCGGGCCTGATCAGGTTGAGGGAAGCTAAGGGATTCGTCAAGAAAATGAAGCATTTTTCTGTTCTAACTCGCGGATATTGCGAATGTTATAATTTTTTCTGACCTTTACAAAAGCTAAAGTGGTGGGTTTTTTTAATTTATTTGAGTTTGCCATTTTAGTAACCTAAAACCGACAAAACTAACCCTGCTCCTAGCGGGGTTGTTTTATTTTTACAGCAGTAGTAATCCACATATAAAGACTCCACTCCCCACCAACATAATGATCAAAGTGTAGGGTAAAATTTCCTTGGCCTTTAGCTTGGTAATACCCAAAAGCGGTAAGGCCCAAAACGGTTGCAGCATATTGGTGATCTGATCGCCATAGGACAAAGCCATTACTGCCTTTGGCAAAGGAACTCCTAATTGCATGGCCGATTCAATAACAATAGGACCTTGAACCGCCCATTGTCCACCACCGCTCGGCACAAAAATATTTACCAGGCCCGCGCTAAAAAAGGTGTAGATCGGTAGGGTGGTTTCATTAGCAATGGACACAAAGAAATCTGCAATTTGCTGTACCATCCCACTCTCTGCCATGATCCCCATGATCCCAAAATACAATGGAAACTGTATCAGAATACCTGCGGCTCCTTTGATAGCCTCTTCAACAGCCGCCAAGAAAGAGCGGAAAGAACCGTGTAAAAGCAGGGCCATTCCCAACATAAAGAAATTGAGCATGTTTGGCGTCAGGGTCAGGCCTAAAAGTTGATCGCCGTATTGTACGATGAAGGTAATTAGCATTAATAGGCCCACGCCGCGTCCAAACCAAGGCGAATCGTCTAATCTTTCCGCAGCGCCATCGGGAACAGCAGAACTTGAATTTGGGGCATAAGGCGTCAATTTGACCGGGCTTGATTCCGCTTTTTTGGACAAGCGATAAAACACCCATGGAATCAAAATTAATAGGATGCCGAAAAGCAGCAAATTCCACCAACTAAAAATAGTCGCACTACCGGGAATGGTATCGGGCAATTGAGCCAACAAACCGGGATCTGAGATCCCAGCCATGATCTGCTGTAAGTGGCCAGATTCAGCTACTTTTAAAGGCGCAGACCCGCTTATACCGCCATGCCAGATCATCAATCCGCAGTAACCAGCGGCTCCAACAAGCGGATAATTTATACTAAATCCGCGCTCTTGAGAAGCCTCTGCTACCTTGCGGGCCATAATTGCCCCAAAGATGAGTCCAAGGCCCCAATTAAAAAAGGAAACCATCAGTGTACTGACGCTCACCAAGATCACTGCCTGACTGGTATTATTGACCAAACTCGTTAGGCGTTGAATCAATCGATTCATGGGACCACTGAGCACCAGAATATGTCCCAAAACAAGAATAAGCATCATTTGGTAACCAAATACCAGCAGATCCTTATTCCAAATTCCGTTTTCCCAATAGGAAAGCAGTTGTAAGATATGTGAGCCCTCAGCAGGAGGGTTTGTGGTGAGTAAGGCTAAAACCAGAGTTAGAAGCGTTAGTAGCACGGCAATGGTAAACGGTGCCGGCAAAAATCGCTTAAAAGCTACCTCTATGGTTCGGGTAAAGCCCATCTAACTTTTAGTCGTCCTAGAACGGCAGGTCGTCGTGATCTTCTTCACTGAACTCGCTTGTTGGCTCAAAAGCGTCGGCAGGAGGAATTGGCGGCATGTCTGCAGGTAGATCCGCATCCATACGCTCAATTCTCCACCCTTGAATAGAGTTGAAATACTTGGTTTCTCCTTGTGGATTCACCCACTCACGTCCTCTTAGGTTGATGCTGATCTTTACAGATTCCCCAACCTTGAAGTTGTTTAATAGATCGGTCTTGTCCTGAATGAACTCGATCATAATGTGCTGCGGATATTGCTCTTCTGTAGTGACCACTACTTCGCGCTTTCTAAAGCCGTTTGAACCGTAAGTTTTAGTTTCGTCTATGAGTTTTAAAGTTCCTTGTACTTCCATAAGATTACTTTGATAAGAGCACCTTCCAGGCATCTGAAACGGCTCCTTTGGCGATATAATTTTTTGCTAGTTGATGTTTTTGTTGTTGATCTCCTTGGAGGAGCACCTCCGGATGAAAAGCCTCCATAAAACTGGCACATTCAACTTCCGTTGGTAAACTTTCCACATTGCCCAATTGTCCGAGATCATTCCCTGTGAGTACCGTGCTTAGTTTGATCGGTTCCGGAATCTGATCCACTCCAATTCCCAAAGTACTCAAAGGTTTTGGAACCTCGAACATTCCAGTCTTGGCACGGCTGTACCAATTGCCTCCCATACGGGCAACAGTGTCAATCTTGGCGGCGTCGATACGTCCATCGGCATCCAAGATTTCCTCTTGAATGTGCATGCGAACCACTTGGGCAATTACTAGATTCCCGGCACCTCCCTCTTCTCCAAGCGCTACTACATTGAGCACTTTACATTCTAACTGAACTGGAGCTTCTGCCACACGCGGCGGCGTAACAACTTCCGAAGGCAATTCCGTTAAACCGGCTTTGACAAATTCATTGACACCCTTGGGGTATTCTGTCGAGGAAAGCGACATTTGCTGTACCATATTGTAGTTCACAATATTGATCACTACTTCAGGTACTTCAAGCACATTTTCAAGGGTATGCTTCACTGTATTGTCCCGTACCCGTCTCGCCGGAGAGAAGATCACCACCGGAGGATTTGCACTAAACACATTGAAAAAACTATAAGGCGATAAATTGACCTGACCTTCTTTGTTTACAGTACTTGCAAAGGCGATTGGTCGCGGCGAAACCGAAGCCAATAGATAGCCGTGCAATTTGCCTGTAGAAGTGTTTTCCGGATGTATAGTGAGCATAGCTGCAAAGGTAACTATTCTACCAAGGGAATCATAAAAAAGGGGGCAGAATCCGCACAATAATATTCACTTAATTGCATTATATTTAGCGCAGCGACTGCCTTTTATATGGAGATCAACACTCGTTTAACACGCACACTAATCATTGTCTTTAGCATGTTCATTATTGGACTTGTGGGTTACAACACTTACTTGTTCTACAATCAGCTCAAAGAGAACGAACGCGATAAGATGGAAATCTTTTCCAAAGCCCTTGGGGAGATGGCGGAAACCAGTAACAGTGAATTGGGCTTAGACGAGAGTCCGCTGATCATTGAGGTGATCCGCAGCAATACCACCACCCCTTTGATCTTACATACCCTTAAAGGAGATTCTTATGACCTGAGCAATATTCCCAATGGAGATCAACTCAGCAGGGAAGAAATTGAAGATATGGTGGAAGCTTTCAAGCAAACCAATCCACCTATAGAGACGCGTTATGAAGGCGATGTTCTCAACATCATTTACTACGGAAACGCGCCAATTATCACCAAGGTAAAATACTATCCAGCGGCCATACTGTTGGTAATTATGTTGTTTGTTGGCTTCATTTATTTCTTTTATCAGACTACCAAATCTGCAGAGCAAAACAAACTCTGGGCAGGAATGGCAAAGGAGACTGCTCATCAAATTGGAACTCCGCTGTCCTCATTAGTGGGTTGGACAGAAATATTGAAAGCTGAGAACACCAATCCAGCTTATATCTCTGAGATAGAAAAAGATATTTCCAGATTGCAAACCATAACGGAACGCTTCTCTAAAGTCGGTTCTAAACCCAAATTGGAAGAACGTGATGTGGTCCGTGAGACGCAATTGGCCTATGACTACCTCAAATCCAGAACCTCTAAGTTGATCCATTTTGAGTTGGAGTTGCCAGAGAAAAAGATCCCGGTAATGCTCAACGAGCAACTCTTTGGATGGACCGTTGAAAATCTGGTAAAGAACGGTATTGATGCCATGAAAGGTAAGGGCAAGATCAGTATAAAGATCACCGAACAGACCAAAACGGTTACCATTCATGTCACCGATACAGGAAAAGGAATTCCAAAACGCGATTTTAAAAAGATATTCACCCCAGGTTTTACGACTAAAAAACGCGGATGGGGCTTGGGATTGTCTTTGGCTAAACGCATTATAGAAGAGTATCATGAAGGCAACATTAAAGTGCTCAAAAGCGCCCCTAATGTTGGCACTACAATGGAGATCCAACTCAAACGTCTTTAATCAACCGCCCCATGACAACGACACCCAAACTGATTCGAAAAGCCGAACTTAAGACCAATTGTCCTGAATGTTATACCACTGATGGCTTGCAGGTAGAATTTTATCAACCCTATGTCAACGGTCGCTGGTACAAGCGCTTTTTGGCGGAACTGAGCTCAAAG
>NZ_JABSPU010000011.1:12076-63541 GCF_013214815.1 Gilvibacter sp. | reverse complement strand
CAGCTGCGGCCACCAGGCGGATTCTTTATCTCCAGATTCTATGCGTTTATCTGCGTAACGCTTGGCTAGAGCAGAGGTAACAGAAGAATCCAATCCGCCTGAAAGCAATACGCCATAAGGCACATCAGACATCAATTGACGTTTAACTGCAGCGTCTAAAGCTTCACGAAGCTCTTCAACACTGCTCTCGTTATTCTTCTCGGCCTCATATTCCATCCAGTCTCTGCTGTACCATTTTTTGAGCTCCCCATCTTTGCTGTGGAGGTAATGTCCCGGAGGAAACAACTCGATCTTGGTGCAGACGCCTTCCAGTGCTTTAAGCTCTGAGGCTACATAAAAAGTACCGTCCTTATCCCAGCCCATATACAGAGGAATGATCCCCATATGGTCTCTGGCAATCAGATAGGCGTCCTGCTCCACGTCGTACAATGCAAAACCAAACATACCGTTCAGATCATCAATGAAATCGGCTCCCTTTTCCTTATACAATGCCAAGATCACTTCACAGTCTGATTTAGTCTGAAAATTATAGCTGCCTTCAAATTGTTTGCGCCAATATTGATGATTGTAAATCTCTCCATTTGCAGCCAATACTAAATTCCCATCCTCACTAAAAAGCGGTTGTTTTCCAGAAGTAGGATCAACGATCGCTAAACGCTCGTGAGCCAAGATCGCTTTGGGGTGATCAAAGATTCCGCTCCAATCGGGCCCGCGATGCCTGAGGCATTTAGCCATGGTTAATAATTGAGGTCGCAACTGCTGAGCAGGCTGCTTAAGGTCAAAGGCGCATACAATTCCACACATAATTTTGTTGTTTAGTTTAAATCAAAAAAAAAGCCCGTCAAGTACAAAAACCTGACGGGCAATATCTTAGCGACAAGTTTCTGCTAGGGCATCCTGTTATTATTATTGTTATTGAAATTGAAAGTAGCCATATTGTCTAACTTAACTTGTCTGTTGTTATCTGGTGTAAATGTTTGAATTATTTTTTTAATATCAAAATGAGAGTCGAAAAAATCGCACAGGAAAAACCCTCTAAAGTGTTGGGAAGTCCTGTGGATTCGCCTCATGCATGATCCTGTAAACTTTTTCAAAAATATCTTCAACAGAAGGTTTTGAGAAGTAATCTCCATCAGATCCATAAGCTGGACGGTGTGGTTGAGCCGATAGTGTTTGTGGCTTGCTGTCCAGATGCTGCCAAACGTTTTGCTTCTCTAAAATCTCTTGCAACAAATAGGCTGAAGTACCTCCAGGCATATCCTCATCGATCACCAAAAGACGATTGGTCTTAGCTACACTCTTAGCAACATCTTGATTGAGGTCAAAAGGCAATAATGATTGCGCATCGATCACCTCCGCATCAATACCAACTTGCAATAAAGACTTTGCAGCTTGTTCTACCAATCGCAGGGTAGAGCCGTAAGAAACAAGGGTGATATCACTTCCTTCCTTCACCGTTTCTACAACGCCGATCGGTGTTCTGAATTCGCCTAAATTACTCGGCATTTTTTCTTTAAGACGGTAGCCGTTCAAACACTCTACAATGAGTCCAGGTTCGTCACTTTCTAAAAGTGTATTGTAAAAACCTGCAGCTTTGGTCATATTCCGCGGCACTAAGATATACATGCCGCGCAGTAGGTGAATTAAGGCGGCCATTTGAGATCCACTGTGCCAAATTCCTTCCAAACGGTGTCCACGAGTTCTAACAATAAGGGGTGCTTTTTGCATGCCGTGAGTTCGGTAGCGTACCGTAGCCAAATCATCACTCATGATCTGAATACAGTAAAGGATGTAATCCAGATACTGGATCTCTGCAATTGGGCGCAGGCCACGCATGGCCATTCCAATTCCTTGTCCAAGAATAGTAGCTTCCCGAATTCCTGCGTCCGCAACACGTAGATCACCAAATTTCTCCTGGAGGCCTTCTAATCCTTGATTAACATCTCCAATCTTCCCAGAATCTTCCCCAAAGATCAAGGTCTCCGGTTTGGTTCTAAAAATGTGTTCAAAGTTGTCACGTACCACAACGCGTCCGTCAACTTCTTCTGCGCTGTTATCATAAGCGGGCAGGACCTCTGCAATAGCAGTTGCCTTTCCTTCATGCTCACTGTATAGATGAGCGCTGTATTTGGGTTGGATACGCGCTTTATAGCTCGTGATCCATTGGTGTAGTTTTGTTTTTGCTTCGGATGTTTCTCCTACCAAATACGGCAATACAGAGCGGGAGGCCTTTAAAATGTCACTTCTAAACGGCTCTGTATTGGCTGCTAGATTTTCGCGGATCGGTTTGATAAAACTACCGTTAGCACTTGAAGCTTCTACTTCTGCCAATAATTGAAGCGCTTCTTTTTGTTCTTGTAGCTGACCACTGAGATAAGCGTTCCAGGCTGCTTTCTTGCCTTCGCGCACTTCTTTTTTAATGGTCTTCTCGAGCGTGGTAAGATCTTCCTCAGTGGCGATGTTGTTTGCCAACATCCACTCGCGCATCTTCAAATTACAGTCGTGTTCTTGTTCCCATTGCAAACGCTCTGGAGATTTGTAACGCTCGTGTGAACCACTGGTGGAGTGGCCTTGCGGTTGGGTGAGTTCTTGTACATGGATCAAGACCGGTACGTGCTCTTCTCGAGCTAAGCGTCCAGCTTGTTGGTAGGTATTGATCAGCGTGGCGTAATCCCAACCTTTTACAGTCATGATCTCATAACCGTCTTCCTCGCTATTGCGTTGGAATCCGCTGAGTACTGCAGAGATGTTTTCTTTGGTAGTTTGGTCTTTGGCATGAACAGATATTCCGTACTCATCGTCCCAAACACTTACCACCATGGGTACTTGTAAAACACCAGCAGCATTGATGGTTTCCCAAAAGTGGCCTTCACTGGTTGAAGCATTACCGATAGTTCCCCAAGCAACTTCATCTCCACCTTTGGAGAATTGAGTATGTCCAGAAAGCTCCTTGACGTTTCTAAAGATCTTAGAAGCTTGCGCCAAACCTAAAAGTCTAGGCATTTGACTCGCCGTAGGAGAGACGTCAGAACTGCTGTTTTTTTGATCCGTAAGGCGTTTCCATTGTCCATTGGCATCTACACTGTGGGTAGCAAAGTGCCCACCCATTTGGCGGCCAGCAGACATGGGGTCGTGTTCTAAATCAGTATGTGCGTAAAGCCCGGCAAAGAACTGTTGAATGTTCAAAGCGCCAATAGCCATCATAAAGGTTTGGTCGCGGTAGTATCCGCTGCGCCAATCTCCGTTTTTGAAAGCCTTTGCCCAAGCGAGCTGAGGCACTTCTTTTCCGTCACCAAAAATCCCAAACTTGGCTTTTCCGGTAAGTACTTCACGGCGTCCCAACAAACTACATTCGCGACTGGTCACGGCTATGCGATAATCATTAAGTACTTGAGCCTTAAAATCTTCGAAGCTGATCTCGGTTTCTGATTGCGGATGTGTTTGCATAGTGGGATACTTTTTGCGCGAACACAAAATTAGCGAAAATCGTCGGATTGAGCAATAGTAGGAAGAAGCGAAATATTAACAAATTCACAATCAAACATGATTTTGATTGCGAAAAATTGAATAAATGTCAATATTCTGGAATTCTGTTAAATATTTGTCAATGAATCTGCAACCGTTAATACCACTCTCGGGTAAAGAGTCTAAAGAGGGTTTGAGGGCTTAAGGTAACGATAAATCGGATGCGCTGATCGTAGTTGCCCAAGCTCGGTTCCCAACCCAAACTGGAGTAGAGGGGAAGAAAAACCTCAAAATAATCAGCCACCAAACTCAAACGAATCCCTGAATCAAAAACAGCCTGAGTGCCTCGATCTCGATTGTGAATCAGTCCGGCGTCACCATAGGCAAAGATCCACTTCCAAATATTGGTACTGGCATTAACTGTGGCTATCCAACTGTTGGAGAATGCAGGTTCCAATTGCGATTTAAAACCTCCTTCTGCAATAATGATCTGCTGAGAGAAGATCCCTGAATCGTCGCTACGTCCATAATAGTCGTAATCAAATAGGTAATCAGTAGGGCGGTCTAAAGCAAAACTGAAGAAGTCATCATCCCTCGGCGTATCATTGAACAAAAAGACTCCAGCAAAGAAACGCAGATTCAACTGTCTGTTACTCAAAAACAGCTTGCGGTATTCCAGTGTAGTGGTCACCTTGCTGAACTGATCCGAAAGTTCATAACTAAAAGTTCCCTTATAAAAGTCGATCAGGTTGTTGTCTGAATAGGTGTATTGCAGATTAAATACACTGTAGTTAGGCGTTTCCAGAGGAACATTTGGATCCTCATCACGGTCAATATTGATGTTTCTCAGACTGATGGTCTGTCGCATATTGCTACGCAGATTGTCCGGATCGCGAAACGAAAAAGTAATAAACGGGGTGTATCGTCTAAAATTCAATCCGACGTTATAAGAACTCGTTCCTCCAGAGAAACCATAGCGCATCGCGTAAAGCGAACGGTTTTGGATATAATCGGTATAAACCACTGAAGCACTACCCACAATTTGATTGGACTTTAGCGCGTAGCGTGGCTGAATGCGGTAGTTCCAGTTTTTGGGAAGCACCGTTTTATTGTAGAGTTTAGGCCCAATAGAGAGTCCGTCATAGACATTGAAGTCAAAGATGGGCATCACAAAGCTCTGGTTGTATTTTGGGTCCTCAACATCTAAAAACAGGCGGAATTCTATGGGCTTGTTAAAAATCCCTTTGAGGTTTTTATAGTTGTTTCGGTTGTTGATCTCGGGCACTACGCGGTTGTAATTCAGAGCCAATTGTCTGATGCCTTCTCGAGGAATGGTCACCGTGGTCAAACTGTCCACTGGAGCTAGCCATCTGGTGTAAACTATGGAATCCTTATGTAAACCGTAAAGAGGAACTGGTACTTTGACTCCCGTTTTGTTTTTAATGGTCACCCGCAAAGAATCACCCATACGTTTCACACGTTTGATCTTAAAGTCAATAGGGACGTTGGTCTCTACGTATTCATCAAAGAACCAATCCACAGGCAATTCTGCTTTCTGCTTCACCAAATCTGCAAAGGCCTTAGAGCTAGTTGGTTTCAATACATTTTGCTGATAGAAGTTGCGGATGGATTCGTCTAAGGCATCAGAATCCAAATAGTTTTTTAAAAATTTAAAACCGACTCCTGCTTTATAACTGGAGGCGATATTCTTGTTGAACTTTACCAAAGAATCCTTAGCGGTGGTCAGGGATTGATCCAAGTTATTGCGCACCATATTCATATACAACAGCTCGTACTGATCATTGAATTCCAGATCACTAGCGTGAGACCATTTGATCACCCAAAGATTGCTCAAACTCCCAATGATCTTCATGTCTGGATAGTACAGATCGGTATACTTCATCATCAAATACACCTGAATTCCACCATATAGCCAATGGTCCTTACGCGGATCCAACATCAGGGTGTTTTTGAGGTATTTGGCAGTGATGGTTTTGAGTTGTTCAATATCGTATTGGAAACCGTCCGGGAACGGACTGATAAAATCCGGCAACTGATTCAATCCATAAACAGGGCTCATCTTGTAATCCTCTCTGGAAATGATCATTTTTTCCAGCGGATAGGGCCCAAGTTCCTTCTTCAAGAACTGAATAATACGATCAATATTAAGAGCCTTAAGTGGTGGACTGATCTTGTTGTCGTCTAGGTTTGTGACTACTTCAAACTCATCGGTGATCACTGATTCAAAGTCGAAGTTCTTTGTTACGTAGAGAGGGATCTCCGTGCGATTGTCTCCGGTAAGCACCGTAGTTGTTACATCAGCTGTATTACGTGCAGAGATTGTATTGAGATTACTGATCACTTTGTAATTCGTCGGAGCCGTAAAACTTACCTTGACGTGGAAGGGATCGGTATAAAAGTCATTGAGATTCTTATTGCTGTAGGCCTTCCATCCATCTTTAAATACAGCAGGAGCCATATACCAATAGCGCAGCTTTAAATTATTGTCATTGTCATACCCAAAGCGCGTAAAACGATCATTAGGCAGGATAATGCGGTAATTGAGCTTCAGTGATTTACTAGCTCCAGGTGCTAAGCCTTCTGGCAAGGCAATTTGGATCAAATCTACTTTTGGGCGGCTGTACTCCAAGGTAGATCCCATTGCGTCTGTAAGCGAATTCAGTTGAGTTCTTCCGCGGTTCTTGTCTTGCTCAAAGTAAAATCGATTGTTGAAATTCTCTGCGAATCGTACTCCCAGTTCTGAAGTCTTAGTAGAGAAACTGTTTGCCCAGTCCAAAAGATAAATTTCATTGAGGGTCTGCTCGCTGGAGTTGTAATAGATGATCTCTTGCTCAACATCAATATAATGTCCAACAGGATCTGCCTCTGCAGTAATGAGCAACTGATTGGTTTGCCCGAAACCGAGACTGCTCAGCAAAATACTAAGCAAGAAAGCTATGCCAATGCCAGGACGCATTAACGCTTAATAAATTTTAGGGTTTGGCCTTGTTCAGGCACTAGTAAATAAAGACCGCTTGGCAAGTTTTCGGTTGAGATTTCTAGCCTGCTTCCCGTGGTAAAAGAAAAGCTTCCTAAATACTGTCCCAGGCTGTTGTAAAGTCCAATGTTTTGACTGGCGGTGGTAATTGACCCAGCGACAACCAATTGATCGGATACAACATTTCCAAAAGGAAAATGTAGTCCGCTGTTGGCGGTAAACTCATCTACACTGAGAAGTGGCTCATCAGTTTCAATGGTAATGCTCAAAGGCAGATGATCACTGATGTTCCAAAGGGCATCGCGGAGCTCCTCGCTATAAAAACCATCACACAGGTTGTTATTCACACTGCGGTTATAGCAATTGCCATTGTTACCTATGGTGAGGTAAGAATCTTCCACATAGCGCAAAGTGCTGCTGTCATCTAAAAGGTTTTCAGAAACTAAAATATGGTCAAAGCGATCGTCCATACCGCCGCCGGCACCAGCTCCACCAAAAGGAGCAGAACTACTGCGCGTGCTTTGCGTGAACAGATCTTCATAATCTGTATTATTACTCCAGTTACCGCTGCGGTTCAATGGATCTTTAAAAACGATGGGATTAGATACCGCCGTCAACTCTAAATACGCCAATTCCGCGCCCGTGTATAAATTGAGGTCTCCAGCAAAGACCACAAAAGCGTTTGGGTCAAGATCGTCTAAAGTGTCCGTAAAGGCCTGAATCATCTCAAAGCGTCTCAGCTCATTAGCGCTACCTGTACTGGCTTTGAGGTGAGAAGAATAAACCAATAACGTAATCGGATCCGTGTCTTGATTGGCCGTTTTTAGCACCAACTCATAACCGTTGATATCACGCACTGTGGTGGGTATTACCGTGAAATCAAGAAGTTCAAACTTATCTGCTCGATAGTAAACCAGTTGCTGCAAATTCGCGGTGCTTGAGGTATTGAATACAAATTCTGCAGCCTCGTACAAAGCTTCATCAGCATTGAGTACATTGTCTAACAAATTGTCTGCACCAGCCGGTGACTCCAATTCGCAGACCAAAAGGATATCTGGAGGATAGGCCTCAAAAAGGGTTTGCAAATGACTGTCTCTGTCCGCAGGAGGCGCTGTGGGATAGTTCAATAAGTTGTAGAACATTACGGTAAAGTCATTTTGACCAAACGCAATTCCGCTCAGCAACAACAGCAATAGGGTGCATAATTGTTTCAACATAGGGGTAGGAGTAGTTCAGCAGAACTTAGAAGTTCGGGCTCAAGTTGTATTTCGAATAGAAGTTATTAAGAATTTCTAATACCTCGTCTTCTGTATCCACAATGTGGAACAGGTCAATGTCTTCGGGGCTGATGTTCCCGTTGTCTTCCAAAAGGGTTTGCTTGATCCAATCAATTAGACCGGACCAGAAGCTACTTCCTACTAAAATAATTGGGAAACGCTCTATTTTATGAGTTTGGATCAAGGTCATCGCTTCAAAAAGCTCATCCAAAGTTCCGAATCCTCCAGGCATCACCACGAAACCTTGAGAGTATTTTACGAACATTACTTTACGAACAAAGAAGTAATCAAAGTTGATGCTCTTGTCACTGTCAATATAGGGGTTGTCGTGCTGTTCAAAAGGAAGGTCAATATTCAGTCCAACTGAAGTTCCTCCAGCGATATGCGCTCCTTTATTACCCGCTTCCATGATACCTGGTCCACCACCAGTGATCACTCCGTAACCGTGGTCGGTGATCTTTTGCGCGATGCGTTCCGCGAGCTTGTAGTACGGATGGTCAGGTTTGGTTCGTGCAGATCCGAAGATAGAAACACAAGGCCCAATAAGACTCAGTTTCTCATAACCGTTGACAAACTCTCCCATGATCTTAAAGATCGCCCAAGAGTCGTTGGTCTTTACTTCGTTCCAACCTTTTGGATTGTTGTTTGCTTTCATTTATTTGATAATTTTTATTGAGCTGCCAATCAAGCAAATAAAAATTATCTGCATAAATCAACCGCTTCGCTTTCGCACAAAAAATTTAATTATTTCATCGGTAAGCTTCTAATTAAATTTATTTGCGCTCATTTCATTTATATATTTTTATTTCTTTACCGATTCCAACTCGCGCTTTAGGAAAGCCGCGGTGTGGCTCGATTTTACTTTTATAATTTCTTCTGGGGTTCCTTTGGCGACTACTTTGCCTCCGCCTTTACCACCTTCTGGTCCTATATCTATCAAATAGTCTACCATTTTTACAACATCTAGGTTGTGTTCAATGATCAGCACCGTATTTCCTTTGTCTACCAATTTGTTCAAAACCAACATCAAAACCCGAATATCTTCAAAGTGCAAACCGGTAGTGGGCTCATCTAAGATATAAAAAGTGTTGCCGGTATCACGCTTGGAAAGCTCTGTGGCGAGTTTAATTCGCTGTGCTTCTCCTCCGGAAAGAGTTGTTGATTGTTGCCCTAGGGTGATGTACCCGAGGCCTACATCTCTGATAGTCTTAAGTTTGCGATAGATCTTTGGAATGTGTTCAAAGAAATCGCAGGCCTCATTAATGGTCATTTCAAGAACGTCAAAAATGGATTTTCCCTTATAGCGAATCTCCAAAGTTTCACGATTGAAGCGTTTTCCTTGACAGGTTTCACATTCTACATAAACATCCGGCAGGAAGTTCATCTCAATGACTTTAAGACCACCACCTTTACAGGTTTCGCAGCGTCCACCGGCCACATTAAAACTAAATCGTCCCGGTTTGTAACCACGGATGGCAGCTTCCGGAACCTTCGCGAATAGCGAACGTATCTCAGAAAACACACCCGTATAAGTAGCAGGATTAGAACGTGGAGTCCTTCCAATAGGACTTTGGTTGATGTCAATCACCTTGTCTATATGCTCCAAACCACTGATCTTCTTATACGGAAGCGGTTTTTTAACGCCGTTGAAAAAGTGTGCGTTTAGAATTGGGTACAAGGTTTCGTTGATCAAGGTAGATTTTCCACTTCCAGAGACACCAGTAACACCGATCATTTTACCCAAGGGGAGATCAATGCTTACGTTCTTTAAGTTGTGCCCTGTAGCGCCTGTAAGGCTTAACACCTTGCCATTGCCTTCGCGTCGTTTGGCCGGCACTTCAATCATTTTGGTGCCTTTAAGATACTCCGCGGTAAGAGTAGGGTGCTCTAGAATCTCTTCTGGAGCCCCTTTAGAAACGATCTCTCCTCCGTGTTTTCCGGCGGCAGGTCCTATGTCGATCACATAATCTGCGTGTTCAATCATATCCTTGTCGTGCTCCACGACCAGGACGGAATTTCCAAGCTCTTTGAGTTTGACCAAAGAGTCTATCAGTTTTGCATTGTCTCTTTGGTGGAGTCCGATACTCGGTTCATCAAGAATATAGAGTACTCCAACCAATTGGGAGCCGATCTGTGTAGCCAAACGGATGCGTTGCGCTTCACCTCCGGAGAGGGATTTAGAGCTGCGGTTCAAGGAAAGATAGGTGAGTCCTACATCAACCAAGAACTGCAAACGCGCTTTAATTTCTTTTATCACCTCGGAGGCGATCTTCTTTTGTGACTCACTGAGCTTGTCGTCAATATTGTTGAACCATTCCAAGAGTTCCACCACATCCATTTTGGCTAAATCGGCAATGCTTTTATCGGCTACTTTGAAGTAAAGCGATTCTTTTCTCAAACGAGAACCATTGCACTCTGGGCATTCCACATGGTCCATATACTCCTTAGCCCAACGTTGCAATGACGCGGAATCATTGTTGTGGTAAGTATTTTCTATGAAATTTGCGATCCCTTCAAAATCGATCTTATACGTCCGGGTAATTCCCAAGGTTTTAGAAGCGACTTCAAACTTTTCGTTTCCGCCGTAGAGGATAATATCAACTGCCTCTTGAGGAATGTCTTCAAAAGGATCACTGAGTTTGAAGTTGTAGCGTTCTGCAATTAATTCCAGTTGCTTAAAGATCCAGTTGGATTTCTGCGGACCTTGTGGCGCCAGCGCTCCTTGTTTGATGGACAGCTTTTTGTCTGGAACAATCTTGTCTATATTGACCTCGTACAAATGTCCCAGTCCTTTACAGCTAGGACACATCCCCTTAGGTGAGTTGAAAGAGAAATTATTTGGCTCTGGGTTCGGATAGGAAATACCACTGGTAGGACACATAAGCGTTCTACTGAAATAACGCGTGGCTCCAGTCTCATTATCGATCACCATCAAGACATCGTCTCCATGGTACATCGCCGTTTTGATAGTTTCTGCCAAACGGTTGTCCAAGAGGGCAGAGGCGTCTACCAAAAGACGGTCAATTACAATTTCAATATCGTGGATCTTGTAACGATCCACTTTCATCCCGCTTACCAGATCCACAATCTCTCCGTCAACGCGGACTTTGATAAAGCCTTGTTTACCGATCTGCTCAAAGAGTTCGCGGTAATGTCCTTTTCTGGAACGAATCACTGGCGAGAGCACAGAGACTTTTCGTCCTTCAAAATCTTTAAGGATCAGCTCCTGAATCTGCTCATCGCTGTAAGAGACCATTTTCTCGCCGGTCTCATAACTGTAAGCATCGCTACCACGGGCGTAAAGCAGACGTAAAAAGTCATAGATCTCCGTGATGGTTCCTACAGTAGAACGCGGCGATTTACTGGTGGTTTTTTGTTCAATGGCAATTACGGGAGAAAGTCCGTCAATTTTATCCACATCCGGACGCTCCAATCCGCCTAAGAATTGACGGGCATAAGCCGAGAAGGTCTCTATGTATCTTCGTTGTCCTTCTGCATAGATGGTATCAAAGGCCAGGGATGATTTTCCGCTGCCTGAAAGCCCAGTGATCACCACTAGATTTTCTCTGGGAATGCGAACATCTATATTCTTGAGATTGTGTACTCGAGCCCCTAAAACTTCGATAAAATCGTCCTGATTTGCCATAGTTTGCAAAGGTACTGATTTGACCGCTAAAAACTCAGGGACTTAAGAAGCTTTTATCAACCTTGCATGCGGGTGGATTCGCTCAGCAGGAATTGGTAAAAGGAAGTAGCGATAAAAAACACCAAGGCGATGATCACCGACACACTTACTATGCTAAAAATCATAGATAGTTGCAGCAAGGAAGCCACTATAGGTAGTAGCACTCCAAAAATGATTAGCACAGCAAAAATGGCGTACAAGTAACGAACCATCCTTGGCAGTTTTTTATCGAATCCTTCCTGAAATTGATAGAGCTTGGGCAGAATTTCATTAGACATATATTCTCCAAGCTTAGAGAGGAAAACTTCGTTGAATGAAGAGTCCTCAAAGGCTTCATTGTCAATAGACAAAGCCAGTTTCATTATTTTATCCTGATGACGCTCATAGACATTGTTCAAATTGAGCGCTTCTTTGTAGGTACTGTATTTGTATCCGAAGTAATACCAAAGTCCAGACCCACATTTGTGTTCCAGCCATCGCTCTAATAAACGCTTGTCATAGATCTTCGGATGAGAAACACTTTCATTGATGCGTTTGTCCCGAGCGGAATTGTAAAGGAGGGACTTAAGCTCTAAATATAGGTTCTCTGTATCCTCATAGTTGTGCGATTCCTGCAGGAATTCAATGGCCAACTTTGATTTTCCTTTGTAAAACTCTTTGACCTCAAAGAAGGTGAGGCCTTCGTATTCATCGTCTATATACTCCTTAAGGCCAGGAAGCCACATTTTAGAGCGCAAAAGCAGTTCTACGATCTCTCTAAAGTTGTTCATCTTATCGGTAACTCGGCGCAGGTCAGAGAGCAAATTGTTCCGATTGGTTTTTACCGTCAGGACATTGGCGGCTAGATACACCATGATCACAGCGCCAAAAATGGCACTGATGTAAGTCAAGATGGTGTTGATGTTTTGCAGCAGAAGAGCGAACTCCGGGTCGGTCTGGCTTTTTTGCCACAGCAGGAAAAACAGGCCAATACAAAGCAGCCCACTGAAGATCAGCGGTATGATATTGAGTATATCCTTTTTATAGGATTTGGCCATAATTTGCACTTTTGATAGCGCTATGGCAGCAGGTCAAGCCCGTTTAAAGACCCGAACACACCAAAGTATGCAACGGCCCAAAAACGGCGTTGTAGTTTCGTTTTAAAGTAATTTTAAACTATAAGTATCTAAAAATCAATTAAATAAAATAGCCCCAAGTATAAAAATGAGTAGCTCCTGCTGCAACATAGAGTTACCTAATATGCCTCAAAAATAGAAAAATATCTTAAAATGTAGTACAAATCTTACTTTTTGTAAGAAAATACATCGCGTAACTTGCTAGTATCCAACGGCTGTATCGTCTCCTCTGCGGTCTGCTCCACCTTCCAATCTGCCGTCTGGCAATACAAGAATTCCATCTACCTTACCAATGATGGGTGAGTTGTTAGAATTCGGCAAATAGCCTTTGGTCTTTAGGCTGTCCAAAACGGCTTGATCAAATCCTTCAGGCTCAAACAAGATCACGTCTGGTAACCATTGGTGGTGGAATCGCGGTGCATTGACTGCTTCTTGCATGCTCATATCGAATTCATAGACATTGAGCACGGTTTGTAATACTGAGGTAATGATCGTGGAGCCACCGGGTGTGCCCACAGTCATCCAGAATTCACCATCCTTTTCAATGAGGGTTGGAGTCATAGAACTCAGCATGCGCTTTTGAGGCGCGATAGAGTTCGCTTCAGCTCCAATGAGTCCAAACATGTTGGGCACTCCAGGCTTGGCGCTAAAGTCATCCATTTCATTGTTTAAAAAGAATCCGAGCTCAGGGACATAAAGTTTAGAACCATAAGCTCCGTTGAGCGTTGTAGTTACTGCAATGGCGTTTCCATATGCGTCTACAATAGAGTAGTGGGTGGTTTCCATAGATTCTACAACCTCCACTTCACCGTAATTAATGCTCGATGAAGGTGTTGCCGCATCAAAGCTAAAGTCACTCATGCGACCGCTCAAGTAGGAATCGCTGGTTAAGATCTCCGTTGGAATGTCCACAAAGTCAGGATCTCCTAAATAATAACTTCGGTCAGCATAAGCACGGCGTTCCGCTTCTGTAATGACCTGAATGGCCTTTAAGCTATTGTGTCCGTAGCTACTCAGGTTATAAGGCTCGATCATTTTCATAATCTGCGCCAAACAAATTCCACCAGAAGAAGGCGGTGACATAGAAATGACACGCAAATCCTTATAATCAAAAACCACCGGTTCGCGCCACTCGGCTTCATAAGCTTTCAAGTCTTCTAGGGTGATAATTCCATCGTGTTTGTTGAGGTAGCTCACCAATTGCTCTCCCAAAACGCCGCTGTAAAAGGCAGAGCGCCCCTCAGTTTGAAGAGTCTTTAAACTGTAGGCAAGTGCTGGGTTCTTCACCGTATCTCCTGCCTTAAAGCCTTGACTGTAGAGTGTTTTTTGTTTGTTGATGGAATCAAAAAGGGCTGCATAATTGTCAAAACGCGCCTGTTGTTTTTCGGTCACTACATAACCGCGCTCGGCCAATTGAACTACAGGTTCTAACAAAGTTTCCATGGGCAGAGAGCCCAATTTTTCATGTACTGCAAATATACCGGCCACAGTTCCTGGCACGCCCACGGCCAATCCACCGATTTTGCTCTTCGCAGAAATGACATCTCCATTCTCATCCAAGTACATGTCTTTAAATGCAGCCATTGGCGCTTTTTCGCGATAATCCAAACCACCTAATTCTCCGTATTTAGTGCGATAAACCATAAAACCTCCACCTCCTAAGTTCCCGGCAAAGGGATAACTCACGGCCAAGGCCATCTCCGTAGCGATCATGGCGTCAAAGGCATTACCTCCCATTTTTAGAATCTCCGTTCCGATACGTGAGGCTTCTTCTCTGGCGGATACAACCATGGCTTTTTCAGTGATCAATCCTTGTTTAGACGGAGCTTCTACTGCAGTGGTTTTGGGTTCGTTCTTGCAACTTACAAGCAGTAAGATTGCAAACAGGCTGGCGAGTGTTTTGGTCATAGGGTTTTTAGTTTTTCGGCGCTGTAGGTAATGAGTTCAGCAAAAAAAGTGGTGAATTCCTCATAGAACTCGTCATAATGCGCTTCGAGCTCTAAGATAGCGAAATTCATCTTGGATCGGTTCTTGGTTCTGCGGTTCATTTGGAAGAGGATCTTTCCAATTCCCTCAACGGTAGCATAACTCAGTAGCCAATTGTGGGCAAACATAATGGGCATGATCTTTTGGATGCGTTCCGGGACGATGTCATGATGTGCCTGTAATAAGTCGTAAAAGGCTTGCACATATTGGTCCAGCGGTTGGTCGCTGTAATCGCTCCAATTGGCTGCGAGGAAGTGGTCATAAAGGATGTCTACTATAACTCCGCTGTAATGCCCGTATTTTTTGTGCAAGCGTTTGCTGCTTTGCTTGACTATAGGATGGCTGTCTGTAAAGGTGTCTATGGCGCGATGTAGAATAATGCCTCTTTGAATGCCTTCGGAATAATTCAGATAATCTTTTCCTTTGACGGCATCAGCTATAAAGTTGCCCACGGTTACTTCCGGATCACCTCCGGAGAGATAAATATGAGCGAGATAATTCATGTCTCGAATTTACAAAATCTAGCGACTAGAGCCTCTGAAGAAATACTATCTTTGCCAAAATTTATTGAGCATGACCCTAATCAAATCTATTTCTGGAATTCGAGGAACTATCGGCGGAAGCGCTGGTGACAATCTAACCCCTATTGATGCAGTGACCTATGCGGCAGCTTACGGTACTTGGATCAAGCAGCAGCGTGAAAAGACGAACTACAAAGTAGTGGTAGGTCGCGATGCGCGAATTTCAGGACCAATGATCCAAGAGTTGGTCATGCAGACCTTGATTGGAATGGGGATCAATGTTGTGGATTTAGAACTTTCTACTACACCTACTGTTGAGGTAGCTGTACCGATGGAACACGCAGATGGGGGTATCATTCTCACAGCCAGTCACAATCCGAAGCAATGGAACGCCCTAAAGCTCTTAAATGCGAAAGGCGAATTCTTAGATGCTGCTGCCGGACAAGAGATCTTAAACATAGCCAACAATCAAGATTTTGATTTCGCAGAAGTCGATGTTTTGGGCGAGATCAATAAGAACCAAGCGTATATGGATTTGCATATTGACGAGATCCTCGATTTGGATCTGGTTGACGCTGAGGCCATCAAAAAAGCTGGTTTTAAAGTGGTTGTGGACGGTGTGAACTCCAGTGGAGGAGTAGCTGTTCCACTGTTGTTAGACCGTTTGGGCGTGCAAACTGTGAAGTTATTCTGCGAACCTACGGGACATTTCCCGCATAATCCAGAACCGTTGAAGGAGCACTTAGGAGATATTATGAAAGCCGTTGTAGACGAGCACGCTGATTTTGGGATCGTAGTGGATCCTGATGTAGACCGTTTGGCTTTTATCTCAGAAGACGGCAGCATGTTTGGGGAGGAATACACCCTGGTCGCGGTTGCTGATTATATTTTGAGCCGAGTTCCTGGAAACACAGTTTCTAATTTATCTTCTTCACGAGCCTTGCGTGACGTGACTGAAAAGCACGGCGGACAGTATTTTGCCAGTGCAGTTGGTGAGGTCAATGTGGTGACCATGATGAAAGAGAAGAATGCCGTTATTGGTGGTGAAGGAAATGGTGGAATCATCTATCCAGAGCTGCATTACGGGCGTGACTCTTTGGTAGGAATTGCTTTGTTCTTAACGCATTTGGCCAATCAGACTAAAACGGTAAGTGAGCTTCGCGCCAGCTATCCGAGCTACTTTATGAGTAAAAAGAAGATCCAATTGACTCCAGATTTGGATGTAGATGGCATCTTAGCCGGAATCCACAGCAAATATGCTTCGGAGAATCCTACGACCATTGATGGGGTAAAGATCGATTTTGCAGATTCTTGGGTTCACTTGCGCAAATCCAACACGGAACCTATCATTCGTATTTATACAGAGGCGCCGTCTGCAGCTGCAGCGGACACTCTTGCAGATCGATTTATCAGTGAATTGAGTGAGTTGGCTGGGCTTTAAGCCTCTTTGCGATACTTCCAACGTTTATGAGACCAGAGGTAGAATTCTGGAGCTTCTTTGATCTGAGATTCCAAAGCATCCAAAAAACTGCGGGTGACCGGATATTCGTTGGCCTGCGTAGGATGCAAAGGCACTAAGGTGGCCTCATAATAGCCGCGTTTTACCTTTTCTACATGCAAATAAAGATGAACCAGGTCTAATCTACGGCCGAGCTCTTCTCCTCCTGTAAATACAGGTACTTCCACACCCATAAAGGGCTCCCAGTGTTTGGCAACCGTTGGTCTTGGAGTTTGATCACTCAGCATAAGCGTTATGGAAGAAACACCCTCTTTTTTATTTCTAAAGAGGGTTGAAACGATCTGTTTGTTGTTGACAATTATACCTCCGAAACGACCGCGAATCTTGCGGACCATGGCGTCAAAGGACGGGTCCTCTAATTTTTTATAGACGGCATAGCCTTGTACAGGAATAGACTTTTGCAAAATTCCGCTCCATTCCCAAGAGGCATAATGGCCACACCACAAAAGCACAGAACGGTTGTTGTTGAAAACTGGCTTAAGGACCTCTAAATTTTTATAAACAAAGCGTTTTTCTGCCTGCTCTTGACTGATGGTATAACTTTTAATGGTCTCCAAAACAAAATCACAGAAGTGGCGATAGAATCCTTTTCTGGTTTTTTTGATTTTTACCTCGTCCCAATTGGGAAATGCGAGTTGAAGGTTGTTGTAAACGACTTTTTTTCGATAGCCAATGAGGTGATAAGTCAGCAAGAAAAGAAAATCAGCTAAGGCGTAAAGCGACCAAAACGGTATTTTGGAAATGGCCCAGACCAGTGATTTAACTAGAATATATCCTGCTTTACGCATCAAAAAAATTTAAGCAAAACTAACTAAAATTAATTCATTAATTTGGTCTTCAAAGTGCAATTATGTTAGATATAGCCCCGGTTACCATACTGCTTATAGGTGCCAACATTCTGTTTTCTTCTAAAGGATTCCAGGACTTTTCATTTTTTGAGAAATACAAATTCAATGTCGGGGCAATTCGCCGCGGAGAATATGTGCGTTATCTCTCTTCTGGATTCTTACACGCAGACTGGACCCACTTACTGGTCAATATGCTGACCCTTTACTTTTTTGCGGGAGCCATTATGAACCGATTGGGTTTGATCCCTTTTTTGATCATCTATTTTGCAAGCTTGTTGGTTGGGAACTTTTTGTCTTACGCCTTCCACAAGAATGAATACCATTACAGCGCCATTGGCGCAAGTGGAGCGGTCTCCGGAGTGGTTTTTGCTTTTGTATTATTGTATCCAGATCAGAACCTCTATTTGTTCTTTGCCTTACCGATAAAGGCTTGGCTCTTTGGAATCCTGTATTTAGTTTACTCCATTTACGGCATGCGGAATCAATTGGGTAATATTGGTCACGACGCTCACTTTGGAGGGGCTGTTGCAGGTTATGCGTTAACACTTTTATTTGAACCTTATCTACTGGAAGCTCGGACAGAAATAGTTCTTCTGATGGCGGTTCCAATTGTGGCACTGTTTGTGCTAATCAAACAAAAACGAATATGAGAACATTTTTTTTATTTATCAGTCTAGCTATTATGAGTATGAGCATGCATGCGCAAGCAGAGGCCTTTCCGTCACGTGTTGATGTTACAGGAACGGGGGTGGTCAAGATCACTCCAGATCAGGTTTTGATTAGCCTTCGAGTGGAAAATACGGGGCAGGAAGCTGCAGCGGTCAAGAAACAGAATGATCAAGTAGTCGCAGCCGTGTTGCGCTTTTTAAAGGATTCAGACATCCCGGACACCGATGTCCAAACGGAGTACATCAGACTCAATAAGAACTACAACTACAATTCCAAGACCTATAATTATCAGGCTAATCAAGCAATCAATGTCCTACTTAAAGATCTGACCAAGTATGAAGCTGTAATGAATGGTTTGATCAGCTCCGGAGTCAATCGTATTGACAATATAAGCTTTGGGAGTTCAGAACGAATCAATTTAGAGGCTGAGGCGCGTAAAAAGGCGGTGCAGCACGCACAACAAAAAGCACGTGAATACGCGGGTGCTTTGGGACAGGAAATAGGAAGAGCTGTAAAGATCAGTGAACAGACCGCTACGGTTATGCCTGCAGTGAACATGCGATCTTTTGCAGTAGCTGATGCTGCTGAAAGCGAACCGACAATTGCTCCTGGAGAATTGGAGATTTGTGTTAATGTGCAAGTGAGTTTTCTACTCTTGGCAGACGACTAGTTGTCAAACAGCTGAGCCAGTTTAGCTTCTAGCTGAGGCCCTCTAAGGTTCTTGGCAATGATCACCCCGTTTTCATCCAACAGGAACGATGCAGGAATTGCGTGTACGTTGTACATGCGGGCAATAGGATCTTGCCAGAATTGCAGGTTAGAGATCTGCGGCCAAGGCAGTCCATCATCGGCAATGGCTTTGATCCAGCGGGCCTTCCCATTAGGCTGATCCAAAGAAACTCCAATGATATTGAAGCCTTGGTCATGATAGGCTTCATAGGCTTTAACCAAATTCGGGTTTTCAACACGACAAGGCTTACACCAAGAAGCCCAAAAGTCAATAAGGGTAAATTTTCCTTTAACCTCCTTTAGAGAAACGATCTCTCCTGCGGGATTTGGCGCTTCAAACTTTGGAGCGATACCACCGATCTCCACGTTTTTCATAGCCTCTAAAGATTCTTTTACAGTCTTTCCGATCAGGGTGTTTAGTACTTCTGGACTGGTATTCTCAACGATCTCGCGAGCCTCATCCGCCGTGATGTCCTTTTTGTTGATCAGTTCAGAAAGAATGATCATGGTAAACAGAGAGTTTGGATTTTGCTGTACAAACTGCTTTTTAAAAGCGCGTTCTGCAGACATGAGCTCTTTGTTCTCCTCCTGCAGGATGTTGATCAAAATTCCATCCTGTTCTTGACGAGCTTGCTTATAAGCAGCCGCTTTCTCTTTTTTCAAAACTGCGTATTGACGCAAGGTTTGATTGTATTCACCATACAGGTCATTGCTGCGGCCACCAGTGGCTCGAGAAGCCTGCATACTGTCCTTGTACATGGTGATCTTGATGTCCTGATTCTCATTAAAGACGATCATATTCTTACGGCCAATAGGTTCGGTGATCAATCGAAGCTCAGATCCTTCCACAGTTTCCAGATCAATACTGACCTTTCCGCCTTGAACGATAAGGGTGTCCAAAATGACTGGTTGGTTGTTCTCATCGATGCTCTGCCAATAGAGTTTGGTGCCTTCCTCAAAACCGAGGGCAGTACCTGTTAATTTTTTCTGACCGCTATCGCCTCCACAGGCTGTTAAAATTGCGGCTATTGCCGTAACGAATAATAATCTCATACGTCTAAAGAGTGTAAAGGACAAAAATAGCGATTCGCGGCAATAAATTTTGTTAAGATTATATTATTGTATCTTTGCAATAAGAGTCCTTAATTAGGCGTCTAAGTAATTGATTTCTAGGCATGAATCTGAGTGATGACAACTTTCCGTTAACCATAAAAATTGGGTTCGGAAAACTCTTTGAACACTACAAAGAGCATATTAATAGCACGGATCCGCTAGTACAAGAGCGCGCAAAAGCGGTGCTTGAACTGGCCGATAAGCATCCGGAGCTGACCACTGGTTTGGAAACTCCCGAAGATGTGGAGCGTTTCAAGCCGCAGATCGACTTTATTCTAAGCGATCTGTTTTCTCCTGTATTACAGCGCAATGAAATCAAGATAGCGACCATTCCGTTTCGCAATTACGTCTTTAAATCGACCCAACGTTTTGAGAGTATTCTCAAGAATGCAGAGGGTAATTACGATCTAAGTTTTACAGATTTTACTGCGGATGAGTTCTATGTGATGAGTTGTAGCGTGATCTTAGGAGCACATTACGGCAAGCGCATGGACTTTAGACGTCCGTTCCATTTTGCGATTCCGGACAGTAATCAAATTACAAGAAACTACCGCGTGCTTTACAACGGAGATTTCATTGAGATGAAACCTACTGAAAGAGCTTTAGCCCTTACGGAAGAGGATATCGCGGAGCTTATTGATAATTACGACAATATTGAACTTTGGAAATCCAAGTTTCCGCCTCAAAGCTGGGAGTTTAACGGTTTTGTGATCGGAAATATGTACGATGCTACCGTGGATGTAGCGCTGTCTGATCTCAAAGCCACCCTTTTGCGTCAAAACGATGAAAAGGTTGATGAGGACATCGAAGAGTTTCAAACCATTTTACAGGCGATTTTCAACTTGCCAGATATCAAGATGGGGTTTGCGGTTTACAATGCTGAGGAACATCAGTTTGAACCCATTCCACAGGGAAAGAACATCAACAGTTTTATCCTCAACGGTGAAATGAGCGCCTCTTGCGACAGAGCGCTTTGTCCGCATTCTTATGAGGCTTTGTTTGTCTCTAACGAATACTATTGTGTTTCTGACGTGGAGCGTTTCCACAGACTGTATCCTAAGAATCCACTATACAAAAAATTACACGCTCAAAAGGCGGGAAGCGCCATTTTGGCCGCTGTCCGTGATGAGGGCAAAGTTTTGGGAGTGTTGGAATTGGTTTCTCCAAATCCGCAGGAACTCAACTCCATCAATGCCAATAAACTCAATGATATAATGCCGTATATCATTGACTCGGTGCGGAGTTCCAAGCGCAGAGAAGAGAATGAGATCGAGCTTTTGATTCAACATGAGTGTACGTCCATCCACCCCAGCGTGCACTGGAAGTTTGTGCAGGAATCCAAGCGCGTATTGGCCAAGCGCTATGCCGGAGAAGAGGTAGGATTTAGAGAGATTGTCTTTGATAATGTGTATCCGCTTTTTGGGCAGATCGATATCAAAGGTTCTTCTGTAGCCAGAAATCACGCGATTCAAGCGGATTTGATTTTACAGTTGGCGGCGATAAAAGACGTGATCAAACTCGGCTTGGAGAAAGAACCCATGCCGATCTACGAACAATACATACATCGCATTGACAGCTATTTAGAGATCATACACAAGGATTTGAAGGTGGACAGCGAGCAAAAGATACGCTCCTTCATCAAAGACAATATCAAGCCCTTATTTGATCACTTCAATAAATTGTCTCCAGAATTAGCCGCTGCTATTGCTGATTATCGTGGACAACTTGATCCAAACTTAAATTTGATCTATAAGCACAGAAAAGATTACGACAACTCCATTACCTTGATCAATAAAAAGATGTCCGAACTCTTGGATAAGAAGCAAGCCAAAGCACAAGGGATGTATCCGCATTATTTTGAACGCTTCAAAACGGATGGGGTAGAGCACAATATGTATATCGGTGAGTCCATCACCAAGCAAGACAGCTTCAACAAGCTGTATCTCTACAATTTGCGCCTCTGGCAATTACAGGTGATGTGTGAGATGGAGAATGCTTACTACAATATGAAGCCCAAGCTTCCATTAGATCTTGACGTAGCCTCGATGATCTTAGTTTTTAACTCGGCGCTTTCGGTTCGTTTTAGAATGGATGAAAAACGCTTTGATGTTGATGGAACCTACAATGCCCGTTATGAGGTGGTTAAAAAGCGTGTAGATAAAGCCTATATCAAAGGTACCACCAAGCGTGTAACCAAAAAGGGCAAGATCGCTATTGTGTATTCTCAACGCAGTGACGAGCAGGAATACTTGCGTTATATCAAGTTCTTGCAGTCCAAAAACGTTTTGAGTGATAAGGTAGAGGTCGTGGAATTAGAAGATCTACAAGGCGTAACAGGTCTTAAGGCGATCCGCGTGGATGTTCTTTACAAGACTAAAAAGAACGACAAGCAGTTCTACACCTATGAAGATCTGATGAAAGAGATCAAGAATTAAGTTCCCATTGCTTCACGGATTCCCGCAGACCATTGAAAGGCAATGGCAAAGGCAATTACAGAGACAATAATTCCTACGATGAATACCGTATAGGTCAGTCGGAGGATCTTGTATTTTCTGTCCAGGACAATTCCTAAGAAATAAAGATCCTTGGTCATGGCAGAGTAGATGTAATCCTTGTCGTTGAGCATTTGATTGATCGCCCAATCAAATTCCTTGTATTCCATTTTGTGAAAGTTTCCGAAGAACAAAAGATTCACGCGTTTTTGTTCTACATCTTCACGGGTGAATTTTCCTCGAGTCACGTTAGGTCTTGTGGCCAATACCGATAGAATCATTGATGCTACACTGAAGATCACGAATACTACGGTGGGAACAATCAAATAGGCGTTAGAAGGATTGTCCAGTTTTGGAATTAAGTTAGACAAGGCTAAGGAGATGATGATCGCGTTTACGGAAAGCAAGATGTTTGCCTTGGTGTCTGCAATATCGCTGAGTTTGATGTGATTTCGCAGCGTCACACGATACATGGATTGAATGGCCTTTTCTGGGCTTTCATCTTTGAGCTTGGCTTTGAGTTTGGCAAGCTTGGCCTTCTTTTTCTTTTCTTTTTGAGAGGCGCTTTCCTCTTGGAGCATTTTTAGGTTCAGCGCTTTTTGAGGCTCCCATTTTTCTTTTGCATAATCGGTATACCACTCGTGTTTATTAGCAAACATATCTATGTTCACCAATGTCCATTTGCGGGTAGAATAATCTTGGATATTCAAGTTTTTAAGCTCCTCTCTCAAGTATTCTGAGGCCTCTAGGTAATAGTCTTTGGCAAAATGAGAAGCGTCCGCATCTCTTATGATGTATTCCAGCTCATCCTTTGGAGTGTAAACCATCTTTGTGGCAAGGATACAGCGCTTAACTGTATCTATTTGATCCTGAGGCACGTCTTGCGAAGCCAAGTAGTCTTGTGCCATATTCGCACTGATCTCCTCGTGTCCGTCCCATTGCTTTATGTATCCAACATCGTGGAGCAGCGCGGCAAGCTCAAGCGCTTCGGCATCTTTCTCGCTTACGGAACTGTGTTCCAAAATTTCTTTTGTACTTTTAAATACGCGTTTGGTATGGAGTAGATTGTGGTAGACGATCTCGGGAGGAAGTTTCTCTTCTAATAGTTGTGAAACGTACTCGTGAGTATTTTGGATAAGGGAATTCATCTGTTCGATTATTACGCCAAATTACTAAATTATCATTACTTCTTATGTCGAAATTTAAACTCGTCCTTTCTTTGGCGCTTGCATTTATTGTTCTGAGTTGTGCTACCTACTCAACAAAGATCGCTGAAGACTCGACTTACACCCAACCCCCGTCGACAGCAAAAAAGACCCATTCCATATTTCTTTTAGGCGATGCTGGTTTTGCTAGTCAGGACCCTGATAAGTATTCCATTGACGGTTTTAAGGATATTCTGGAAGCAGAAGGTCAGGCTGATGATATCGCCATTTTTCTAGGCGATAATATCTATCCCAAAGGCCTTCCGCCTAAAAAAGACAAAACTTACGATGCTGCAAAAGGCTATTTAGATGCTCAAGTTGCAGCCATAACCAATTTCAAAGGAGCAGCTTATTTCATACCTGGAAACCACGATTGGTACAGTCGCGGACTGCCCGGATTAAAGCGTCAAGAGGAATATTTGGAGAAAGCCACCGATAACAATGAGGTGTTTCAACCGGAGAAGGGTTGTCCAATAAGAACCAAATCCATCAATGATGATCTGGAGATCATTTTTATTGATACCCAATGGTTCATGGTGGATTGGGACAAGCACCCGACCATGAATGACGACTGCGATATCAAATCCCGCAATGACTTTTTCTTGGAGTTGGAAGGAGAACTCAAAAAGAACAATGAGAAGACCATTATTGTAGCTACACACCATCCAGCAATAACCTATGGACCGCATGGAGGCTATTTTGCAGCTCGTCAACATTTGTTTCCATCAGGCAGTAAGATTCCCTTGCCGATCTTAGGTTCTTTTGTGGCTTTGGCGCGTTCTCAAGGCGGAGTGACCAATCAAGATCGCTACAACAAAAGATACGATGAGCTCATGGACCGCATAACTACTATGGTCACAGCTTCAGATCGAGCAGTGATTGTTTCCGGACATGAACACACCCTGCAATACATTGATCTGGATAATATCAAACAGATTGTATCTGGTGCGGGATCCAAAAGCAATCCAGTTGCCTTAGGGCCTGGTGCAGATTTTGTTTCTAGTTCTCGAGGATTTGCGGTGCTTGATATTTATGACGATCGATCCAGTAAGGTCCGCTTTTATACTATGGACGGAGCTACTGCAACTTTAGTGCATTCCGCAGATGTTCATCCTGCTGAGAAGCCTTTTGATACGAGTGGTTTGCCGACTGACTTTGAAAATGAAACAGCAGCTAAGGCATACAAAGAAGGCACTGATAAAACCGATGGATACCGCTGGTTCTGGGGAGATCACTATCGTTATGTCTACGGTACAGACATCAAAGTTCCTGTGGTCACCTTAGATGAGTTTATGGGAGGCTTCACTATTGAAAGAAAAGGTGGAGGACACCAGACCCGATCGTTGCGATTGATTGACGGTCAGGGCCGTAACTTCGCATTACGCGCTGTAAAGAAAAGTGCGGTGCAATTCCTTCAAACAGTGGCTTTTAAGGATAATTATGTAGAAGAAGACTTTAAAGAGACCCTCACAGAAGATGTACTCCTTGATTTCTACACCTCCAGTCATCCATTTGCGAGTTTTACCGTTGGGCCGCTCTCTGATGCCATCGGATTATACCATACCAATCCACAGCTGGTCTATATGCCAAAACATCCGGCATTGGGCAAGTATAATGAGGAGTTTGGCGATGAGCTTTACATCATTGAGGAACGACCAGATGACGGCTTTTTAGACGTTGCTTCTTTTGGAAATCCTGATGATATAGAAAGCACGTCAGATATGTTGGCCAACTTACGTGCCGATGAAAAATATCAAGTCGATGAGGCGAGTTATATCAAGGCGCGTTTGTTTGATATGTTGGTGGGAGATTGGGACCGTCACCAGGATCAATGGCGTTGGTCTCGATTTGATATCTCAAAAGATCAGAAGGTTTATCGTCCCATTCCACGTGATCGGGATCAGGTTTATTCCAATTATGACGGAGCTCTTTTAGATTTCTTGAAAGTGATCATTCCGACCACAAGACAATTTCAAGAGTTTGATTTTGAGCAAAAAGATATAAAGTGGATCAACTCCGCAGGGATCAAATTAGACCGAGCACTCACTCAGGACAGTAATCTCAATGTTTGGCTGGAGCAGGCGGCTTACATACAACAACAAATGACCGATGAGGTCATAGAGCAAGCATTTTCTAAGCTTCCTCCGGAAGTTCAGGATGAAACTGCCGAGGACATCAAGGCAAAACTCAAAGCACGTATTCTGGACTTAGATGACTTAGCGCAACGCTACTATACTTATTTGAGCAAGTTGGTAATCATCACTGCCACTGACAAAGATGATCTGATCAATATTGAACGCGGTCGTGGGGAGACCAGAATCACCGTAAGTCGCATTAAAGACGGAGTTGCACAAGCCCCGTTCAAAACCAGAACAGTTAAGAGTTCTGAAACCAAAGAGGTTTGGATTTACGCTTTGGATGATGACGACAGAATTACTGCCAGTGGGGGTGGAAACAACCCGGTGTTTATTCGTGTGATTGGTGGACAGAATAACGATATCTATGATCTTGAGGATGGACGTCGCATAAAGATTTACGATCATGCCTCCAAGCCGAATACCATTGTAAATACAGGAGGAGCTGAGCTGCGATTAAAAGACATCTATTCCAATAACGTTTACGACTTTGACAAGTATATCAATCGCATCAATATGATAGTGCCTACCATTGGGTTTAATCCCGATGATGGTATCAAGATCGGTGCGACCAATACCTACACGGTAAAAGGGTTCAAAAACGATCCTTATCACAGAAAGCATGTGGTTAGCGCGGGTTATTTCTTTGCCACTCAAGGTTTTGATTTGAAGTATCAAGGAAATTTTGCCAACACTTTTGGCAATTGGGATTTGGTTGCTGGTGCGCGATTTACAAGTGAGAATTTTGCTTTGAATTTCTTCGGATTCGGAAATGAAACGGACAATTTTGACGATGATCTTGGTTTGGATTTCAATCGAGTTAAAACGGGTATTCTTCAAGGGTCGATCGGTGTACAAAAAATAGGTGATGCGGGGAGCAGTTTCGCCGTATCGCTGCGCGCAGAGCGCATAGAGTTAGACCCGACTCCGGACAGATTCGTGACCCAGTTCTTTGATGCTAACGATCCAATTCTCACTGACTCAAAAACCTTTGGTACGCTGCTGTTCCACTACAATTACACGGGAGCAGATAATAGAGCTTATCCAACACGTGGAATATTCTTTGACTTTTCAGCAGGAGCAACAGCCAATCTCAAAGAAAGCGACAGAAACTTTGCCTTTATAAAACCCTCCCTTGAGTTTTACAGCGCGCTAATTGGCTCGCGTAGGCTGGTGTTGCGCACTCAAATTCAAGGACAGTTTAACATTGGAGACAATTTTGAATTCTATCAAGGGGCCGTTTTAGGGGCTAATACGGGTCTTAGAGGCTATCGTCACCAGCGATTCACAGGAGAGAGTGCGTTGGCCATGTCTGCAGATTTACGCTTACAACTCACTAAGTTTAAAACGGGCTTATTGCCTTTGAAACTCGGGGTGTTTGGTGGTTATGACCTAGGACGTGTTTGGATTGACGGAGAAGACTCAAATATCTGGCACGATAGTGTTGGTGGTGGTCTTTTAGTGACTGCTGTAGATGCGATCTCAGGTCAGTTTGGGCTGTTCAATAGTGATGACGGCTTGCGATTCTCATTTGGATTTGGAGTTTCCCTCTAAAGCTTACTCTTTGAGTTGAAGCAGATATAACCATTGGCTCCCTTTGTTGCGTTCTTCGCTAATAAACACCTCTTGGCTGTTTTTAAAACACAGGCCTTCTTTTTGAGAATCGTCCTCAAATTCGTAGCGCTCTAAGGTAATAGCGTCCAATGCGTTTGGATCAAAATCTGGAATGAGCCACAAGTTTTTATGGCTCAATAAAGCTAATTGACCGCTTTCTTTGTGAAATGCCGCTGCAGTAATCTTGCAATTCTTTTCTTTGCCGCACAGGGGAATGGTGCCGCAGAAGCGCGCAGTTTGCGTCCCATTTTGCGCTAGCACTTCAAAAACTGCGGTTTGGTCTTTGAATTTATTCCGAAAGGTCTTGGTGAATAAGTAAAAAGAGCCGTCGCGGTAGATCAAGGCTTCCACATCGTATTTGATCTTGCCCTTTTTAGTAGTGTAGTTTTTTGGAAACTCAATGGTTGTGGTCAACACAGTTTGAGTATCATCAGCATCTGGAAGCACACCATAGATCGTCAAGCTTTTTCGGGAAAAATCATTATTTCCAGTATCGCTAATAAATACCATGCCCTTATCTCCAATGGCTAAGTCTTCCCAATCTTCATTGTAGGTGTCTGGAGGGAACACCTTTTTGATCACCTCGCCATTTTCCAAATCGATGGCGTAGAGAACATCCCGATTACCGCTGTCATTGTGTGTCCAGAGAAGCTTTCCATCATAGGCCAAGCCACTTGACTCACTTACTTCGTTTGACAAAGGAGTAAGTCCTTGGAGTTGCCCTAAAAATAAAGTTGGTGTTAGGAGGAATACGAAAGTGCAGATGTATTTGAATTTTCTCACAGACCAAAGTTACAAAGAAGTATGCTTTTTGGTGCTTTTTACAAGCCAAAGATACCCTTCTTCATTTCTCCCAAAGACTTGCGGAAAAACTAGGGTTCTTGGCTATATTTTTTATATTTGCGCAAGTTTTGAGGGCTGGTTTTTTTAGTCCCTGAGAATATCAATTTATCGACCACATGATTACATCCAAGTTTGTGAAGCAATTATCCCTTGTGGCAATGTTTTTATTTGCCATAGGGATTCAACAAACAACGGCCCAAGGCTCAGTGTCTGGGGGCGATCTTAACAACCTAACTGATTCCGAACTTTTGGAATACTGGGAGCAACTCCACGCTCAAGGTTATACCATTGATCAAGTTAAAGCTGTAGCACGAGCTCGCGGGATTTCTCCCCAGCAGATTGCTGCCTTAGAAGAGCGTTTAATGTTGTTGGACGGTCAGGCGGCTTCTGATGTTTACGACACCACTTCTAATCCGCTGACTTTAAGTACGCCCGCAACCGCAACGGCAAACACTTGGGGAAGAGCGGTGGTTAAAGATTCACTTTTCGGATTTGATTTCTTTGCCAACGACAATATCTCCTTTGCACCAAATCAAAACCTAGCAACTCCGGAATCTTATGTTTTAGGACCTGGAGATGAGTTGGTGATAAGCGTTTGGGGAGCGGCAGAAAGTAATTATTTGGTTGAAGTTGACCGAGAAGGCGCCTTACGTATTCCAAACATAGGGCCCATATATGTAAGTGGAATGGCCATCAAAGACGCCAAACTAAAAATAAGAAGTGCTCTTAAGCGGGTTTATGCAGGACTTACTGCTCCAGCTAGTAGCCCATATAGAGTGAATTTAGATATCGCTATATCAAATGTACGCACCGTTCAGGTCAACATTATCGGAGAAGTTAAAGTTCCAGGTAGTTATAGTTTGAGTGCCTTATCTACAGTACTCAATGCTCTTTATGCCAGCGGTGGACCAACACGAGAAGGGACTTTTAGAAACATTAAGCTGGTTCGTAATGGGGAAGACGTGGCCGTTTTTGACGTATACCAATACTTAGTTCGAGGCGCTCAGGACGGAAACCTTACCCTTCGTGATGGTGATGTGCTTTTAGTAGGACCTTACGAGACTCGCGTTACGGTTAGTGGTCCAGTAAAGCGACCTGGGATCTACGAACTGAAAGAAAATGAAACCTTTGCAGATCTATTTGTTTACACCAGTGGATTCAAAAGTAATGCCTACAGGGATCTGATCGTTCTGGAGCGCATTGAGAATGACCGTCGTAGAGTTGTGGAAATTCCACTTGCTGAAATGAAAAGTGCCCAGCCTAAAGACGGAGATCGTATTCGAGTACAAGGAATCATTGACAAGTTTGAAAATGCAGTAAGCATTGAAGGAGCTGTATACCGACCAGGAACATATGAATTCCAAAACGGGCTGACGCTAAAAGGCTTGATCGATAAGGCTAGTGGTGTTAATGAAACGGCCTTTATGCAGCGCGGTATTTTGATCAGTACCACAGATGGTGTTAAGAAAACTTCACGTTCCTTTTCTGTTGCAGAGGTGATCAATGGACAAAACGATATTAGTTTACAACCCAATGATGAGGTTCGTATCTACAATAAATACAGCTTGACCGAGGAACAAACGCTAACCATTGACGGTGCGGTAAATAACCCAGATAGCTATCCGTACATTGAAAATCTTACTGTTGAAGATCTGATTTTGATCGCTGGAGGATTGCGTGCTGGAGCTAATCCAATGGTTATTGATGTTTACAGAAGAATCAACGACGATAGTTTTGAAACTTTGACAGAGAGCTTCTCAGTGAGCGCGGACGAAACTTTGAGTCAAAGCACTGGAGGATTCGTATTACAACCTTTTGATCGTGTAGCGGTTCGATATATGCAGGGGTACGGCGATTACAAAACAGTACAAATTGGCGGAGAGGTAATTCGTCCAGGATCTTATTCCTTGGCTCAGAAAGACGAGCGTATTTCAGATCTAGTAGACCGTTCGGGCGGTGTATCTCCTTATGCCTTTGTGGAAGGAGCTTATATGATCAGAAAGAATCCTTACTACAATGAAGAGATTCAAAATTCCGTACGCGTAGATCTGCAAGACAGTACTGCAACGAATCTAGACCTGCGTAACCGCAGCGAATTCAAAGTAGGTATTGATCTTCAAAAGATATTGAGCACGGACGGGAGAGGCTCTAAATACGACCTGATCTTAGAAAACGGAGATGAGCTTTTCATTCCATCTACCAAGCAAACCATTAAAGTAGAAGGAGAGGTGCTTTCTCCGAGCATGGTTCGCTTTGATGAAAACTTTACCCTCTTAGATTATATAAACCGTTCGGGTGGTTTTTCAACCAACGCCAAACAAGGCAAAGTTTATGTGGTCTACGCCAATGGTGATATCGCATCAACCAAACGCTTTTTGTTCTTTAGATCATTTCCTAAATTAAAACCAGGTGCTATTATTTTGGTGCCGGCTAAACCAGACAGACGTCCATTAACGGTACAGGAAGGAGTTGGTATTACCACAGGATTGGTAACCGTTGGGCTTTTAATTGATAGACTTATAAGATAATCTGAAATGGATAACATTGACATTTTTGAAATATTAGGTCACATTTGGCGAAAAAAGCTATTTGTCATTAGATGTATGATCATTTTCTTCGTGATCGGAATTCTAATGGCTGTATTTACGCCCAATCAATACGTCTCTAATACGGTTATCTTACCTCAAATCAGTGGAAGTCCTGGATTAGGCAAAAAGTTAGGCGGTTTTGCGAGATTGGTAGGATTAAATTTGGATGACAACGGGAAGAATGAAATTTTCCCGACACTATATCCCGTAATTGCCACAAGCATACCTTTTCAAAAAGGACTTCTTTATTCCGAAGTTAAAACAGGCGATTCCGGAAATAAGATCAATCTAAACGACTATTTGGAAAGTATTAATCTTAATTCTCCTTCTGATTATGTTTATAAGTACACCGTTGGTCTCCCTGGAAGGATCGTGCGTATGTTTCGCAGTAAAGAAGAGAAGACTTATAAAAATGTTGATACGACTATAATTCAACTTTCTAAAGCAGAAAAATCTAAAATAGCCTATTTAGAGAAGCATATGGATGTTTCGTTCAATGAGCTTGAAGGGTTTGTTGAAATTTCAGTATCAATTCCAGATGCGGAGGTTTCAGCTAATTTGGCCAAGAATGTACAAATATTGCTGCAGGATAAAATCATAGACTTCAATATTTCAAAGGCTAGAGAGGAATTAAAATATTTGAATAAACGCTACAATGAAGCTGAGCAAGTCTATGAAGAAAAGCGACAAAAACTCGGTCAATTTCGAGACCGAAATAAAAATTATATCAGTTCTGTTAGTGAGAATCGCTACGAGCAACTGAAGACTGAGAACGATCTCGCTTTCAACGTTTATTCTCAATTAGCCAGCCAGGTTGAATCTGCAAAGCTCCAAGTAAAACGGGATACTCCAGTTTTTACAGTATTAAAACCGGTCTCAGTTCCTTTAGAGCCCGCCGGGCCCAGTAAGTTAATTTTAATCATAGCTTATATCATAGTTGGAGCTGTTCTAGGCGCCGGAATTATTGTTTTTAGAAAACTATTCCCTGAGATAAAAGCTAAACTTAATCAGAAACCCATTGAATAAATCTGTTGTTGCTCTTTCTGAGCAATTATTAATAGCCGTACGTGCTGCGTTAGAGGCTGGAAATGTCATTATGGATGTCTATCAAGCTCCATTTGATGTAGAGATCAAAAATGATAATTCACCCTTAACTATTGCTGATAAGAAAGCCAATGACGTGATCAATGGCTATTTGAAGCCTACTGGAACTCCGATTATCAGCGAGGAAAACAGGCAATTGGACTACTCGGAGCGCAAGTCCTGGGAGCAATGTTGGATTGTTGATCCGCTTGATGGTACGAAGGAATTCATCAAACGCAACGGTGAGTTTACGGTCAATATTGCCTTAACGCATTTGGGCGTCCCTAAACTTGGAGTGATCTATGCTCCATATACTCGGGAATTGTATTTTGCACAGACTGACCTTGAGAAGGCTTGGAAGATCGTTGTGCCGGAATCTTATGAATCTGCTGAAGAACTTATGGAATCTGCTGTTTTGATTCAACCTAAAGCAGACGAAAAGCAAATGCGCATAGTTGGTTCGCGGTCACATTTGAACGACGAAACCAAAGAATATATTGAAGGTTTGGCCACCGCTAAGGAAAAAGAAATAGTCTCTAAAGGGAGTTCGTTGAAGTTCTGTTTGGTGGCTGAAGGAAAAGCAGATGTTTATCCCAGATTTGCGCCAACCATGGAATGGGACACTGCCGCAGGACAAGCCATTTGTGAGGCCGTGGGTGTTCATGTCGTAGCATTGCCGTCTAACAGCCCGATGCGCTACAACAAGGAGAATCTTTTGAATCCTTGGTTTTTGGTGAGTAAGGAACTTTAGTCATGACGCACTACAAGCAAGAATCGCATTACCGAAGCCTGATCAAAGGTATATCGTGGCGAATTGTAGCTACGACCGATACTGTATTGGTGGTTTTGTTGGTTACCTGCTTGGCAGATCAGTGCAGCCTCGCCGATGGCTTGAAGATCGGTTTTATTGAGTTCTTTTTGAAACTTGGGATCTACTATGTTCACGAACGAATTTGGCAAAAGATTCTTTTTGGGCAACGTATAACTAAGAAGAGAACGCTCTTTAAAACCATCTCTTGGCGTCTTGTCGCGACTACTACGACCTTTATTATCGCAGGAGCAATCCTCAATGAATTTGATGAAATTGCGCTATATATTGCACTGACAGAGATGTTTACCAAATTTGTCTTGTATTATTTTCACGAACGCCTGTGGTTAAAATTACCACTAGGGCGTGTTCGGAACTATCTCAAAAAACTAAAGAAATAGGCATGCAGGAAAATGTAATTCCACATCAATTCGGGATTAATAAAGAAAACCGAGAGTCACTCAACGGGCATCGCGGGTTCTTGATTTGGTTTACGGGCCTTTCTGGTTCTGGAAAGTCGACTGTGGCCAATGCTGTAGAAGAAGCCCTGCATAAGCAAGGGGTTCACACTTATACTTTGGACGGCGATAATATCAGAAAAGGTATTAATTCTGATTTGACTTTTGCCCCGGAAGATCGATCTGAAAACATTCGCAGAATAGCAGAGATTGCAAACTTGTTTGTCGATGCCGGAACGGTTGTTCTGGCGGCCTTTGTTTCGCCTTATAAAAAGGACCGAGAAATGGTTAAAAGTGTCGTTAAAGATTATAACTTTGTCGAAGTCTTTGTGGACACCCCGATAGAGGAGTGCGAACGCCGCGATGTTAAAGGTCTTTACGCTAAAGCACGCCAAGGTTTGATCAAAGATTTTACAGGTGTAAATGCACCTTATGAAGCTCCGGAAAATCCGGATTTGAGGATAGACACCACTTTAACTGATATAAATGAATCTGCTGCCCTTGTTTTACAAGCGGTGGCGTCGAAGTTAGAACTCAACAACTAGCATGAGCAAATATTATTTAAACTATCTAGACGAATTAGAGTCGGAAGCGATTTTTATCCTGCGCGAAGTATGGGCGCAGTTTCAGAATCCTGTAATTCTGTTTTCAGGAGGTAAGGACTCTATCGTGGTTACCCATTTGGCGAAGAAGGCATTTTATCCTGCCAAGATTCCGTTTCCATTAATGCACGTAGACACCGGTCATAATTTTCCGGAGACCATTGCCTTTAGAGATGCTCTTGTAAAAGAATTTGGAGTGCAGCTTTTGGTGGGCTCAGTACAGGAATCTATTGACCAAGGGCGTGTTGCAGAAGAGCGTGGAAAGAACGCTACGCGAAATGCATTGCAGATCACTACTTTGCTCGATGCTATTGAAACACATAAAGTGGACTGCGCCATTGGTGGAGGCCGCCGCGACGAGGAAAAAGCTCGTGCCAAAGAAAGATTCTTCTCGCACCGCGATGATTTTGGACAGTGGGACCCAAAGAACCAGCGTCCAGAACTTTGGAACATACTCAACGGTCGTCATTTTGAAGGAGAGCACTTTAGAGCCTTTCCGATCAGTAACTGGACGGAGATGGATGTATGGAATTACATCCAAAGAGAGAACATTCAGATTCCTTCTTTATACTTTGCTCATGAGCGTGAAGTGGTTTGGAGAAGCGACTCTTGGATCCCGGTTTCTGAATTCTTGAAATTGGAAGAAGGAGAGAAGGTAGAAAAGAAAAAGATTCGTTTTAGAACCTTAGGTGATATCACCATTACCGGAGGTATTGAGTCCGACGCAGACACCGTTGAAAAGATCGCCATGGAAGTGTCGGCAATGAAACAGACCGAACGCGGAAATCGTTCCGACGATAAGCGCAGTGAGACCGCCATGGAAGATCGTAAACGTCAAGGATACTTTTAATCAGAAAGAACTTATGGAAATCAGCAACAATCAACTGCTAAGATTTACAACAGCCGGTAGTGTAGATGATGGTAAAAGTACCTTAATCGGAAGACTGCTCTACGACAGCAAGGCTATATTTGAAGACCAATTGGAAGCGGTGAGCAACACCAGTAAGCGCAAGGGACATGAAGGTGTGGACTTGGCTTTATTCACAGACGGTCTTCGCGATGAACGCGAGCAAGGGATCACCATAGACGTGGCCTACCGCTACTTTACGACGCCAAAACGTAAATTCATCATCGCAGATACTCCTGGGCATATTCAGTATACCAGAAACATGGTGACTGGAGCATCAACGGCTAATGCAGCATTGATCTTGATCGATGCACGTCACGGAGTTATAGAGCAGACCAAACGACACGCGTTTATAGCATCTTTATTGCAAATCCCACACGTGATCGTTTGTGTGAATAAAATGGATCTTGTGGAATATAAAGAAGAGACGTTCACTAAGATCATCAGCCAGTTTGAGGAATTCTCCTCTAAACTTTTGGTAAAAGACATTCGATTCATTCCGATCAGCGCCTTGAATGGGGACAATGTGGTGAATCGCAGTGAGAATATGGATTGGTACAAAGGAGCGCCTTTGTTACACGTATTGGAAAATATGCATATCTCCAGTGATCTCAATAAGATCGATGCGAGATTCCCAGTGCAAACGGTTATTCGCCCGCAAAGTGAAGGCTTTATTGATTACAGAGGATACGCCGGTCGTGTTGCCAGTGGTATTTTAAGACCTGGCGATGAAGTTACAGTAATGCCTTCTGGATTCACTTCTAAAGTTAAGACCATAGATACCTTCAACGGAGAAGTTGAAGAGGCTTTTGCGCCTATGTCTGTAACAGTTACTTTGGAAGACGATATCGATGTGAGCCGCGGAGACATGATTGTTAAGACCAACAACAAACCAGAGTCCAAGCAGGAATTTGATGCGATGATCTGTTGGTTGCACAACAACCCGGCAAGACCGCGTACTAAATACACCTTGATGCATACTTCTAACGAGCCTAAGGCTATGATCAAGAATGTGCTCTATAAGATCGACATCAACACCTACAATCGCGAGGAAGAGGATAAAGAACTCAAGATGAATGACATTGGGCGTATTACCATCCGCACCACCCGTCCAATTATGTTGGATGAGTATCGCGATAACCGCATTACAGGAAGTTTTGTTTTAATTGACGATGCAACTCATGAAACCGTTGCAGCTGGAATGATACTATAGGACCACTTGAGTCAACCAACCGAAAATATAACTTTTGATCTCCTAGTAATAGGGGCTGGAATTGTAGGTTTGGCTTCTGCCTATACCTTTTTGCAGCAGTATCCAGATAAAAAAGTACTTGTACTTGAAAAAGAGGAAGCTGTTGGAAAACACCAGTCTGGCAATAACAGTGGCGTAATCCACAGTGGTGTATATTACAAACCGGGAAGCAGTAAGGCAATCAATTGCCGTAAAGGTTACAAAATGCTTTTGGAGTTTGCCAAAGAGCACGACATCAAGCACGAGGTCTGTGGAAAGATTATTGTTGCCGTTAAAGAGGAAGAGCTTCCTTTGTTGGAGACCATCCATGAGCGTGGTGTTGAAAATGGCTTAGAAGGGCTTCGCTTTTTGAATTCGGAAGAAATCAAAGAGATCGAACCTCATGTACGAGGAATTAAAGCAATACACGTGCCTCAAGCGGGAATCATTGATTACCCGGGTATGTGCCTCAAGCTTGAGGAATTAATTTGCCAAAAGGGTGGAAGTCTACTTTTCAAGCAAAACGTACAGCAAATTATTCCGGCCGATGACAGCGTAACGGTAAAAACGAACACGGGAAGTTTCACTGCCGCTAAGGTGGTTTCCTGCGCTGGCTTGTTTTCTGATCGTGTTTCTAACATGACCAGTGAAGAAGAAGATCTTCGGATCATTCCGTTCCGTGGGGAATATTACAAACTCAAACCGGAAAGCCAAGGTTTGGTCAAGCACTTGATCTACCCGGTGCCGGATCCTAATTTCCCGTTCCTCGGGGTGCATTTTACACGAATGATCGAGGGTGGAATTGAAGCTGGACCTAATGCGGTACTCGCTTTTAAGCGTGAAGGCTATAAATTCTTTGACGTGAATCTCAAGGATCTTGCAGCCACCTTGCGTTGGCCAGGATTTTGGAAGATTGTTGGGAAATACGGAAAAACGGGTACCAAAGAAATGTACCGATCGCTTTCCAAACGCCAATTCACTAAGGCTTTACAAGGGTTGATCCCAGAAGTGAAGATGAGTGATTTAGAGCCTGGAGGCGCTGGTGTACGAGCCCAAGCTTGTGATCGTGAAGGAAAACTGCTGGATGATTTTGATATTCAAAGGCAAGGAAATGTGATGCATGTGCGCAATGCGCCATCTCCTGCGGCTACGTCGTCGCTGGCCATAGGCGAATCTATTATCAACGAACTATATGGACATTAATTAAAGGACCAAAATGAAATCTTTACAGTATTACAAGAATTACATTACTCTTAGGTTGATAAAGACTTTTGTGCAGCGTTTTCCATTTTTATTCCGCAGAATTCAACTCTCTCGATATAAAGGAACTGAAAATGTAAATCAAATTGTCGGTCCTAATTCTGATGTGGTAATCGAAGGATATCCGCGTTCGGCCAACAGTTTTGCCATTCGGGCTTTTATGTTATCCAATGGTATGGATTCTGTCATCGCCACGCACTTACATGTGTACACGCACATAGCCTTGGGAATCCATTATAAAATTCCAACCTTGTGCCTTATTCGCCATCCTAAAGATTGTGTGTTGTCTTATGCGGCTTTAAAATCTAGAATGGCGCCTATTGAAGAGTTTAAGGAAAAATACAATATGCTTTGGTTGATCAAAGAATATGTATTTTTTTACAAAAATTTGAAGCGTTACGAAGGTAAATTTTTGATGGCGACCTTTAAGGAGGTTACCACGGACTTTGGCGCAGTTATTAAGTCATTAAATGAGTTTAGTGGAAGCGACTTCGTTCCGTTTGAACATAACGAGAAGAATGTAGAGGCTGTGTTTAATTTTCACGATGCGACCACGTATTTAGGTCCAAACCAAAAAAGAGAAGACGTTAAAGCTTCCTATCAGTCTGAATTAAATCCGTTAATGCGGACTAAGGCCTACAAGGAAGCGCTTGAATTGTACGAGTATTGGGCAAAAAACGATTAAAAGGGTTCAAAATCAACAGACCTAACTAATGCTAAATAAAGGATTATGGAACAGATAAGATTCGGAATAATTGGATGCGGTAGAATAGCCAACAGGCATGCCGAGCACATTTCAAATAACGGAAAGCTCGTTGCGGTTTGCGATATCGTAGAGGAAAAGGCCGACACTCTTGGTGGTAAATACAATGCTGCAGTATATTATTCCATTGAGGAATTGATTGAGAATCACAAAGACGATATTGATGTTTTGGCCATCTGTTCTCCAAATGGACTGCACGCACAACACTCTATTCAAGGATTAAATGGCGGATACCACGTACTTTGTGAAAAGCCAATGGCCATCAATGTACACGACTGTGGAGAGATGATCAAGACCGCAGAGGCCATGAACAAGCGTCTGTTCGCTATTAAGCAGAATCGTTTCAATCCGCCAGTAGCAGAAGTAAAGAAACTTATTGATCAGGGGATTCTAGGTAAGATTTACAGCGTTCAATTAAGCTGTTTCTGGAACCGTAACTTTGATTATTACAAAAACTCTTGGAAAGGGACTAAAGACCTTGACGGAGGGACATTATACACCCAGTTCAGTCACTTTGTGGATTTGTTGTATTGGATGATCGGTGATGTGAAATCTGCCAAAGGAATGTCCAACAATTTCGCCCACCAAGGAGTAATTGAATTTGAGGACACTGGAGTTGTTGCTTTGGAATTCTACAACGGAGCCATTGGAACGATCAACTATACCGTAAACAGTTACGGACAGAACATGGAAGGCTCACTGACCATCTTCGCAGAGAAAGGTACCGTAAAGATCGGGGGGCAGTACCTCAATGAGATGGAATACCAAAATATTGAAGGTTATAAGATCGAAAACCTTCCCGAAGGCAATTCCGCAAATAACTACGGAAAGTACACGGGGTCTATGTCCAACCACGACAAGGTTTATGAGAACCTTATTGACGTATTGAAGAATGGAAGTTCCATCAATACCAGTTCCTTTGAAGGATTAAAGACCGTGGAGATCATCGATAAGATCTACCGCTCATTTGAATAAGATGAACAAGAACGAACCCATAATTTTTGAAGCGGGCATTAAGGATGTCGAATTTGGCGAAAACGTCAAAGTGGTCCATCCGTCCAATATCTACGGTTGTAAAATAGGAGATAACTCCTTCATAGGCCCTTTTGTAGAGATTCAAAAAAATGTGACCATCGGCGCGCAAACCAAGATCCAATCCCACAGTTTTATCTGTGAGTTGGTGGATATAGGCGACCGTTGTTTTATTGGTCACGGGGTGATGTTCATCAACGATCTGTTTGCCAAAGGCGGACCTGCTCAGGGGGATAAAACCCTTTGGAAATCCACCAAAATAGGCAACGACGTTTCTATCGGAAGCAACGCGACCATTTTGCCTGTATCCATCTGCGACAAAGTAGTCATTGGCGCAGGCGCAGTGGTGACGAAAGACATTACCAAATCCGGAGTATATGCCGGTAACCCCGCAAAATTTTTAAAAGACTTTGAACAATGAACATACCTTTTGTAGACTTAAAAGCCCAGTACTTAACCATTAAGGATGAGGTTAAGGAAGGCATAGACTATGTATTAGAAAACACCATGTTCATTGGTGGTAAGCCTGTGGATGATTTTAAGCGTGGTTTTGAAGAACTTTATGGCGTAGATCATTGTGTTCCTTGTGCAAACGGAACTGATGCCATTTTTATCGTGATGAAGATGATGGGCATTGCAGCAGGAGATGAAGTGATCACTACAGCTTCTTCTTGGATCAGTACCTCTGAGACCATTACCCAAACCGGCGCGAAACCTGTTTTTGTGGACATTGATGATTATTACACCATTGATATTTCAAAGATAGAAGCGGCCATTACACCAAACACAAAAGCGATCATTCCAGTACACCTTTACGGTCAAATGGCAGACATGCCAGCTATCATGGAGATCGCAAAGAAACACAACCTCAAGGTTATTGAAGACTGTGCGCAGTCACACTTCTCTGAGATTGATGGAAAGCGCGCAGGGCTTTACGGGGATGCTGCTACCTTTAGTTTCTATCCTGGAAAGAATTTAGGTGCCTATGGAGACTCCGGATGCATCATTACCAATGATGGAGATCTAGCAGAAAAGTGCACCATGTACGCCAAGCACGGAGCCTTAGTAAAGCACCACCACATCATTGAAGGAATTAACAGCAGGTTAGATACCATCCAAGCTGCAGTTTTAAATGTAAAGCTGAAGTATATTCTAGACTGGACAGCCTCCAGACAACGTATTGCTGCGCGATATGACGCTGCTTTACAAGGAGTAGGAGACTTGGTAACACCTAAATTGAGATCCAACGGTAAACACACTTACCACGTTTATGCGATCAGAACTGCTAAGCGTGATGAGATGAAGGACTACCTAAAAACTCAAGGGGTGAATACGCAGATTCATTACCCCAATGCTATGCCTTTTATGCCTGCTTACGATTATTTGAACCTGGATAAGAGTCAATACACAATGGCCAAGGCGCATCAAGAGCAAGAATTGTCGCTACCCATCTATCCAGAAATGACAGACGAGCAGGTAGATTATGTCGTAAAAGCGGTGAAGAGTTTCTTTGAATAGCAAAGTGCTGAATTCGAACCACTAGAGGTTCTCACTACTTACACAATAGTTTTTCGTCCCAGCAAGGATCGAATCTGAAAAGATTCAAAATATGCCATAAACGCCGAAGCATGAAGTTTCCTTTGAAGAGTGCAAATATCAAGAATGTCTTTCTTTTAATAGGAAGTATTGTACTTGGAAAGGGAATCGTACTGCTGTGTACACCATTTATTACCCGGCTTTACGATCCGTATTTGTTTGGTATTCTCGCCTTGATCTTGAGTTTTAGTAGGATACTATTTGTGATCTTCTCCATGCGTTATGAATTAAAATTCTTAAACGTTGATCAAGAAGAGCGCTTCTCTGTGCTGCAGTTCTTGAATACCCATGTTTACACACTATTTCTTTTATCAATACTAGTTTGTAGTTTGATAACTCTAGGCTTGGATAAGCCGATGTATTATTTGATGGTGCCATTTTTTGCTTTGGTCATTGCAATGAATAATATCCATCGATTCTATAACGTTGCCTCTAAAAATTTCAATAAAATCGCTGTTTCTGAGGTAATAAAGGGACTTGGTCAGGGCCTTATACCTTTGTTAGCTTATTTTTCCAGTCTGTTTGTCCCAATTGGTCTTGTGGTATCTGAATTAAGTGGATGGGCAGGTTCAGTATTCAGTTTGTCAGGAGTTAAACGCTTAACAGCGACTCAAAAATTCAACACCTATTTAAGCAATCTTAAAAAGGCATACCGAGAAATGTTGTTAACAGGATCTTCAAAACTTTTGAATGTTTCTACCGATGAGATCATTCCAATAGGAATTGGGTTTTTGTTTAACAATGAACTGTTGGGGCTTTACTTTGTTGCGAAGAAAATTATGGCGGTACCCATTAGTCTAATTACACGCTCCATAGGAGATGTAACGAACAATGCGGTAAGTGAGATCTTTCTAAAATCGGGAGCTAATAAAGCGAAAAATTACCTATTCAAGCAATTTAGATTGCTTGTTCTAGCGGGACTTGTATTTGGGGTTGGCGTGTATTTTTTGATTGACTTTTTGATCGATATATTTTTGGACGAAAAATATGAGAAGGTCAGCCAAATAATCAAGCTCAGCCTTGTATACTATTGCGGAATGCTCATGGTTCAGCCTTTGAGTAACTACTTCAATATTATTGGTAAGTATAAAGTCAGTCTTATTTGGGATATCATACGTTTTTCATTGGTGATCACTTCCTTTGTTGTTGGATGGCTGATGGATTTGGGTTTCGATAAGTTCATTTTATTGCTGTCCATTTGCTTGTTTACTGGGTATTTAGTTTTTGTATTTTTACTCAAATTTTACAAGATTAAAGATGATCGGACGCGTGTATAGTAGGGTTTTTAAATACTATATGTTGCGTCATATGATGGATTTTGAATTACAACAGTAAAGAGGATGCTAGCTAGAATCTTGATATACACTTTTCTCTTTGCAGGTTATTTCGAGTTTTTAACTGGAGGTGTGGACTTGCAGCTGTATGCCGGAGTTTTAATAACATTATTGGGTTTATTGCAATGTGAATTAACCAAGCAATATGTATATCAACTCTTTGGCTTGGGCTTGCTATGTTGGGTGATCTACTCTTATGAGATTTATATTCCGTATAACGATTATGCGAATCTTAAAGCCCGTAAGCTCATTGTGCTAATGATTTTTGCGTTCTTTTCAGCCAAATTGCTCCTGAAACAAAAAAGTCTAGAGCCCTTTGTCAAAGGCTTGCTCAGTTGTTGTTTGCTGGTTTTCTTATTAGCGGTAGGTTCAGTATTTGGCCTTTCTGCAAAAATCCAAAACAATGCTATTTGGTTATCGAGAGCAACAGGATTTTTTATTATTCTCAACATCTTTGCTTATTTAAAGAATAAAAATATCATTCATTTGATAGTCTGTGCTGTTGCAGCAGGTACCATATTATTGCTCAATAAATGGGGTCCAATTCTGTCTTTGGCCATGCTTTGGTATTTTTTCTTTTACCAACGTCTAAGAGCTACTAGTCTCTATTTATTTTACTTCATATCGTTGTGTTTATTCATAATTGCATACGTGAAGTTCCCGGAGATCGACTCCAGTGGTAGGGATGTGTTGTTCGGCATTGTGCTTTCCAACATCACCGAAAATTACTTTGGATATGGCTTGGGCTATTTTAGCACCTTGACACATCACAGATATCCGCACAACATTTTCACAGAGATCTTTTTAGAGATGGGAGTGGTGTTTTTGGCGCTCTTCATTGTTTTCATCGTTCGCTTTTTCAATACACTCAGTACCTATGTCAGAAAGCTGGAGTCAGAAGAACTCATTCTGGCGTCTTTGATGTTGTACAGTTTTTTTAATACCCAATTTAGTGGGGACCTTTCTAGTCCGAAAATGTTCTATATTTTTGTGATCTACTTCATGATCAAATACAAACGACCAGCAAAACAGAAAGCTGCCGCCCCAAGGGTAGGATCGGTTACAGAATCATAGAATATGTTGTTGAGAATACTCTTATTAGGACTTTTAGTGCAGTGTGCATCTGCTCAGCAATATAACGATGAGCAATCTTTTTTTATCGATCAGAACGAGAGTGAGATCAATTGGTGTGGCATACCCGAACGTTTTAATCTAAATCCACGCTTAAAACTCATTTATGGTATTGATCCTGTTTACGATAACTTAAGATATAAAGGATCGTGTGAGGTTGATAGTTTGCTTTCCTATATACCTTTAAAGTACGGTTATACCCATATCAATGTTCCGCTAGATACCAATAATGTAATATACAAAGGGCTAGCTCCTAATGAGCGCGCTTCAATAGTGTATTTGAATCGTTATTTGAATACTCGCGAATATCCGATCATAAAGGATAAATCGCCCTTTAACAATGATTTTGAAAAATTCAACAGTGACCTTAAAGAGAAGGTACTCAAACATGGAGCAGGCTTAGAATTAGATTATTTGGTCTGGGATATTGAGAAGGCGGTTTTTGGTGATGCTCGTATCAGTAAACATCTCTTGGAGAAAAAGGCCGAATCAGAATCCATTTGGGAGGCAATTCCAGCAGCTTTAGATGTTCAAGAGTACAAAACCTTATTGCATGATTTCTATTTGAGGTTTTTAGAATCTGGAGATAGCTATTTATGTTACGATGGACTTCAGCAAAGTTCATATGCAGATGTTCCGATCCGCAGATCATATCACCAAGTCAGAAAAACAGATTGGGACGATTTAATTGCTGACAAAGCAGATATTTCAAACTATTTGTTCTTTGATGAGAATGAAAATCCGACAGATTTTTACAAGTCTCTAGATTTGTTAACTCCTTCCACATATCTTATTTATCAAAGTGGGGAAAGAGGTGATAATTATTTGGCCTATGCACTTTTTCAGATTGAAGCAAATCTAAAGTTCAGGGATAGTTATTACGAATTAACTGGGCAAAAGAAAGAAGTGATTCCCTTTGTTTGGATGCGATATCATCCAAATACACCTATCAAGTCAAACTCACGCAAACTTATAGAGCCCTACAAAGCGGAATCCCTGGCCATATTCACCTTGATGTCAGGTGCCGATGGACTCTGGCTTTGGGACGCTTTAGATTATTACGACAGAAAATTCAAGGAGCTCAGGGGCGAATCGTTCGTTACCTATAACTACTTCAATCGCGGTTTATATCGCATCAGTAAATTCAATGAATTTTTTGATACTTCAAGTCAAATCTTGAACCAGTCCAACTCCAATGTGAAGGATCCTAACCGCCTATTTAAACAGCAGACTCCTGTCTGGAGAGGAATTGTGTCTAAGGATAGGAGTAAAATACTAGTTGCCGCGCATAATCCTTATGCCCAAGAAGGCCAACAAACCAGAATGCGCATTGAGTATAACTCAAGTGATGGTACCCAATCATTCACCAAAGAAATAATACTACAAGGCAAGGAGACATTTCTAGAAGCTTTTCCAATAAAAAATTAAAACGATCCTATTTTGAGAATTCTGTTTATAAGGCCATCTAGTATTTACGTGACTCCTGCGTTTTCCAGAGTTATCGAAGCTAAGGGATTACTGGAAAACCCTGAGGTTGAGATTCACGTATTGCATTGGGTTGATTCAGATGCTGAGTTCAAAACAGACGGGATCAAGTATCACAATTTTAGAAGCTCCAAAGGAAAGTTAGGATTCTTAAAATGGAACTGGATCATTCTGAAAACCTTGTTGATGGTGAGACCTGGTTTTGTTCACAATTTCTCATTTCAAAATTGGTTTCCCATAGTGCTTTATAAGCTGTTTTATCCCAAGCGAATTAAGCTGTTTTACGACTGTCGTGATTATTTTGCATGGAGCGCCAGTTGGAGTCCTGTTTTAAAAAGAACAATGCACTTCTTTGATCGTAGGATAGCCAGATTGTGTTCTCAAATCATCTTCCCAGACCCTAATGGGTATACCTATTTTAGAACAAAGGCCGATAAATTTTCGGTAATTCCTAATACCGTGACTGATGCGTTTGAGAATCGTGAATTGAGTCGCAAACCCAGTGGAGATCCTATTAAAATCCTCTATGCAGGCTATTTATCCAATGACAGGAACATTCAGGCCATCATTGACGCAGTAAAGAAGTTCCAGCATTTAGAGTTAAATATTGCAACCAACTTTATATCTAATCAGTTTGATCAATCGCTTTTGGATGACCCCAGATTTATTTATCACGGTAAATTGTCTCACCAACGGGTAATTGATCTCATGTTAGCATGTGATTACTCCTTGATCATGTACAACGCCACGCTGGAAAACTACCAACAGATCCAACCGACAAAGTTTTACGACTCGCTAATGAGTAATACACCTTTTATCTGTGCTGAGGGGATGACATCTTTACAGAAATACTGCGGATCGGACTGGCCAAACATCTGTTTGCCTTATAATGATGTAGATGCTTTTTCTGAATTGAAAAAACCGTTGATCAATAATAAGAATAGGAAACTGTACACAGACACTTATGAATATTCTAAAGTCCTCACAGAGCTAGCAGAAGTATACGATGTTTATTTAGGTCAATAGCGATCCTTGTAGCTTTAGTATATTAATGTAGAAAGGCTGGTCTTTACACAGAAGCTTTTCTTTATGCTCCCAATTAGTGACGATCAGCTTGTTGTATATACTATGAATATTGTGCTCGTGTTCTTTTACGCCAGAAGTTGTACTTTTAGCTGTGGATATTCAAAATTACAAGCCTGTAGTGCTATTTAGATTTTTGTTTCATAAAAAGAATCAGCTTGAGTAAAAAAATACTCATCACATCCATTGGTAGAACAGCTACAAGCAGTATTAATGCATTGCTCGCCCAATTTAGTGGAGTTATATCTCATCACGAAAAAGCTAAGAATGACCCTTATTTCCTTTTCTTATCTCAGTTTGATGCATACCAAAAATTCACTCAAGATTATCTCAAGGATCGAGACGATCAAGCCAATCGGAGTGGGGCAAAGATCTATGTAGAAGTGAATCCGTACTTTCGATTTGTCGATCATGAGTTTTTACGTTCAAAAGGCTGGAGCACACTGTTTATAGTGCGTCATCCTAAAACCTACTTAGAAAGCGTTTACAGAAGGAAATTATTTATGCCCAATGATTCTTCCTTTCAGAAACTACCAGATTCTTCGGATCCCTTTTATGAGCAATGGCCTACATGCAGTCGGTTTGAAAAACTTTGCTGGTATTACAGTCAGGTCCATGAATTCGTCTTGAATGAAAATCATCCTTTTTTCAGATATGAATCCTTGGTCGGTGAAGGGCAAGATTTGCCGAGACTATTAAACGAGGTCGGAATTAAAGATTTTGATGTTAATACGATAAAATTACCTCATCTGAACAAAAGTGGGATCCACAGTAAAAGTCAAATCTTGCAAACTGCGTTGTCTCGTTCAAACAAGATTCCAGATGAGCTCCAGTGGGAAGTACTAACCGAGGCAGAACGGAAGACTTATGATTCTGTTTGTCGACCATTATTGACTAAATTGGGTTATGAAGATTAGGCTCGATCACATACAGCTGCTTACATTTTTTGACTGGAGCTTCTTCTGTGTTAAGGGAAGGCAAATTTCTAATCGAGGCGTTTTATGATCATACCGAAACACAAAGCGCTATTTGTTCATGTACCTAAAACAGCTGGGCAAGCGGTCGAGAATTATTTCTTGACTTCAATGGGGCGGACTAGAAAATCAGACAACTCGGATCTGCTTATGGGGCTGAACCCCGATTTGAGTCATCCAAAGCGATTGGATCACTTAAGTGCCAAAGAATACACTTCTCTTGGCTACTTTTCAGAGGAGGATTTCAAGACGTACTTTAAGTTCGCTTTTGTAAGAAATCCTTGGGCGAGGTTGGTTTCATTGTATCGTTTTAGAGGCTTTTCATCAGTCACGAGTTTCCCCAACTTTGTCAACTATTATTTACCCGAATACATGGAAAAAGAACACTGGTTTTTCAGGTCACAGGCCGAATTTATTTGTGATGAGAATGATCAATTTCTGTGTGATTTTGTTGGGCGTTTAGAGGATTTGGATATCGATTTTAACAAGGTGTTGAGCGCTTTAAAATTGCCAGCAACTAATTTGGATCGTGCTAATGTATCCGCAGAGAAATGGTTATCCAGAAAAACTTTAAGACTTTACAAGAAGTATCCTTCTTTATTACTCAGACCTTTGGGTGCGGGTCAAAAGCCCAACTACCGAGATTACTATAACCCCAAGACCATGGCCTTGGTGCACCGGATGTATGAACGCGATATTAATCTGTTAAAATATCAGTTTTAAAGGTGATCATTTCTCATAAACACAAGTTCATTTTTATCAAGACCCGCAAGACTGCGGGAACAGCACTAGAGATCGCACTCTCGGCGATTTGTGGCCCAAATGATGTCATTACGCCCTTATCAGGGACGGATGAGGATCTGCGTTTTGAGCTGAGCGGAAAACGCGCTCAGAATTGCCAGCTTCCGCTGAGTAGTTTAGGCCTGGAGGAATTCTTGAGATGGCTTAAGCACGGGAAGCGTCCAAGGCATGTAAATCATCAATCCGCCTTACTCACACGAGATCGAGTAGGGAAGAAGTGCTGGGAGGATTATTTCACCTTTACCGTGGAGCGTGACCCTCTGGATAAAGTGGTTTCGCATTACCAATGGTTAAAAATGCAGAAGCAATGCAAGTCTCCAGAAGAGTATCATCAGAAGAAATTCTACAAGAAAATTCAAGCTTCAGCGCTTTATGCAGACCGCAACGGAGAGATCCTAGTGGATAGCGTTTACATTCAATGCCAATTAGAAAAAGTGACGAGCTCCTTGGCCAAGAAGTTGAACCTACCGCAATCAGACTTTACACTACCCCCTCAAAGAGTCAAAGAAAGCAAGGCCGTCAGTCAAGAAGAGTTGACTGCCTTACATATGCTTTATCAGCAACATCTAAAGCAAGAATTTGCTTTAGAGGCTGGTCTTTTAAAGGATAAAATGCAGAAATAGTCGAATAAAGGACTTTTTAAAAATCCTATTGATTAAAACAATGCAATTAAGTGGAATTGTATTATTTTTTCCAATAGAAAGTGCAAAGCGCCATACATCGTTTTATAGGTGACCGATAAATTAAGTAAATCCATAAGCTACAAAGCCCTGCAAACTGTTGGGTTTACCATGTACTCTCTTTTGTTGATCCCATTGCTGATTCGCTATTGGGATGTGGCGACTTACGGTAGTTGGATCGCAATTTACGCCTTGTTCAATATCCTGCAGGTCATAGAGTTTGGTCATAACACCTACATTGGCAATACCTTTAATTCCTTGGTCAACACCAATAAAGCTAAGGCCCGTGAAATTTTGGGTTCTGCTTTTAAGGTAAATATTTTGACTGGAACAATTCAGATGATCTTTATCTGGGTTATTTACAAGTTGGGTGCTTTTGGGTTCTTTATCAAAAGTGATCTGCCCGAGTCGGACATTGCCGTTATTCTCTCTCTACTTTTATTATACCGACTACTGATAGGGTCTTATCGCGGTTTGCTGATCAAGATTCTCAATCCCTTCGGATACATCTATAAATCCTATCAAATTTCTTTAGTAGAGCGATTCATTGAGTTTGTGATTTTGACCTCTGCTGCTTTCTCTGGTATCTCATTAATTGACCTAGCATTGCTTTGGTTTATTATCAAGAGCATGTACTCCATTGGGATTTTGATCTATATCAAGAAATTACTGCCGGAGTATTTTCCTTGGTGGAGATATGGAAGTTTCAAAACTGGCCTAAAGAACTTGTGGCAATCGGTGGCCTATATGATCTCCACTTTCATGAACCGTATAGTTAGTGATGGAGTACTATTGATCGTCTCTCCATTGATGGGAACTGAGTTTTTGCCAGTATTTGTTGCAACGCGATCAATTGTCAATTTCAGTGTGAAAGTAGGTGATATATTCCTTAGTCCATTGGGGCCTGAACTAATAAACCACCACGCCAATAGATTCTATGATAAACTGATGCGAATTGTCAGCTATTATTGGTCCATAACTGGGACTATTTTAGTCTTTGGTTTTGCGTTCTCTATTTTCTTGATTGAACCTGTTTTTGAAATATGGACCGGTGGTAAGTTGAGATTTAGACCAGTTCTTTTTTACGGATTGGTCGTGGCAGCTGTTTTGCGAAATTACGGTGCAATCCTTTATGTGTTCTTGATGGGTATTAACAAGTCCAAGATTGTTCTAATAACAACTTTTTTGAGATCGGCTACTTTGGTTTTGGGGATTTATTTGTTGTATCCTTTTGGTTTCAAAGGCCTTGTGATCTCCTTTATCGCTTCTGAGGTCATCACGAGTATAATTTATTTACCGGCCTCTTATATCAAGGAAATGAATTATAAGGTCGTTAATTCGCAGTCCTTTTGGATCAATCCAATGGTGGCATCCGCCTTAGGCTTATTCTTTTATTTAGTGGTAATTGAGACCGCTCCTATCTGGTTGGTTGTTGTTTTTATAGGAATATTATTGCTGTTGTATCTACAGTTCAGAAGTATTGAGAAAACGACAAGGGCCAAACTGAGTTCCCTATGGCAGCGAATTAAAAATGTATCTTAGGTCAACCTAATGAAAGTGCATTTTATATACCGCAAGCCAAATCCTGGCAATTTTAGTATTGAATCCATCTACAATCAGTTGATTGACCATTGGGAGAATTCACCAGAACGTAGCATCGTACCCATCTCTTTGAAACTTCGACTTAATTATGATCTCTGGACCTTTTTAAAATGCTGGGTTAGGAGTCTATTGGGTAGGTTTAAAATCGTTCACATTACTGGCGGTTGCAATTATATGATCTTAGCTTTTCCAAGAGCTAAACGTGTTTTGACCATTCATGACCTGTATCATTTAGAGGCTAACGAAGTGCCTTTTAAATTTTTGTATCGACTTTTTTATTACTCTTTGCCCGTTCGTTATAGCCACAAAATTGTGACCGTTTCAGAGCAGACAAAAAAGGCCTTGATTGCCGCTTATCCCAAGGCTCGTGGTAAAGTAGAGGTGATCCAAAATCCACTGAATGCTGTTTTTTATACACAAAGCAAAGAAATAGATGCCGCGTCTAAACCTTCCAGCCCAATCCGTATTTTGCAAATTGGTGATAAGAAATTAAAGAATTATGAGCGTCTCATCAAAGCTACGCATCAGTTAAAGGTTGAATATACATTCATTCACGCCAAAACCGATCGAATTAATGCGCTGATAAAAGAGTATCAAATTCAGGCGCGGACCAGAGTGCGTTCCAATTTGAGTACAGAAGAATTAATTGAGGAATATTTGAATGCTGATCTGTTGTACTTCGCATCAACTGCGGAGGGTTTTGGACTTCCATTGATTGAAGCCCAATCCTTGGGGCTGCCTATAATCACCTCTAACAGAGCTCCCATGAATACCGTAGCCCCTTATGCATTTCTAGTTAATCCCGAACGTACCGATCAAATAGAAGTTGCAGTAGAACAAATGATTACTGAAGGTGCGTCTGCAGCAAAATTAAGGGCGGCAAAAGAGGCGGTTTCACTTTATCGAGTCGAAGCAGTAGCCAAGCAGTATTGCGCACTTTATTTAGGGACAACTTAATTTTAAAAGTCGGACTTTATTCGTTTCTTTGCCATGGGAAAAATTGAAGATAAACCCGCTGCCAATACACATTAAACTAGGAATTTGATAACCATACTTACACCGAGTTTTCCACCCATTTCTGAGTTTGGTGGGCCAAATAAATCCTTGGCTGGTGTCTGTAATTTGTTTCAGAAGGCCAACATCAAATACAGGGTCATTGCGCGTTCTAAAAGAAATTTAAACGAAAGTGATATTGCCAGCAATGACAATCCAAATATCAAGTTCAAAAAATCCATTCGCGTTGGTGAACTGATCCAAGAGTTTAAAGAAGCTGAGGTTATCTGGCTTAACACACTCTATAATGTTTCATTCAGCATGGTGCCGCTTATTGCTCTGTTGTTTACTCCCAAGCGCACCGTACTGATCAGTCCCAGAGGAGAATTGCTTAATGGAGCGATGAATCTCAAGAAGTATATTTATCTCCAGTTTTTTAAGTTAGGATTGATCCTAGCAGGCCATAAATACTATGTGCACTATGCCAACCCTTTCGAGGCAGAAGGGAGTTACGGCATATTTAAAAAATACCCAAAATTGATTTTTAATAATGTGATTTCTGGTGCAATTTCAGACCGAGAACACCGTGTTAAAGAAGACAAAAATTTTGTGTTGGGATACTTTGGTCGAGTATCTCCAATAAAGAACGTAGAATATTTGATGGAACTCTTACCTGCATTACCAGAGAATGTAAGTTTAGAAATTCACGGCTCCATTATTGAATCTCGATACGTAAACGGATTAAAGCAGCTAGTGGAAAAATTTGATTTGTCCTCTCGGGTAACTTTTTACGACAGTTATAATAGCGCTAGTTTTGCGCAACGCGTGGAAGGGGTTGAT
>NZ_JABSPU010000011.1:0-12066 GCF_013214815.1 Gilvibacter sp. | reverse complement strand
GGTTTTAATACCTTCAAAATCTGAGAGTTTTTGCCATGTTTTTTTTGAGGCAATAGAGTCTCGAAAATTAGTTTTGGCCAGTACGGGATTGCCATGGAAACCCGCTAATCAGCAAGTTTCAGGTACCCTGGTAGACCTTGAGGTGAACTTATGGAGGGATCGCATATTGGAGATTATGACTTATGATCAGCAAACCTATCGCGATCAGCAAAGAGAACTAGTGAGCTACTATAAAGGCGTGTTTGATACTACCAATGCAGATACCCTAAATGGAATAAAAAAGATCTTAAAATAATTATGGAACTTAAAAACAAGAAACTTCTAATAACGGGAGGAACAGGTTCGTTTGGTAATGCTGTTTTATCGAGATTTCTGGATACAGATCATTTTTCTGAGATCCGCATCTTTTCTCGTGACGAGAAAAAACAGGACGATCTAAGACGCAAACTGGCTAATCCAAAAGTAAAGTTCTATATCGGGGACGTACGTGATTACAATGCAGTATTCAACGCCATGCGCGGGGTGGATTACGTATTTCACGCGGCTGCTTTAAAACAAGTGCCTTCCTGCGAATTCTTTCCGGTAGAAGCGGTAAAGACCAATGTATTGGGTACAGAGAATGTTTTGGAAGCAGCCATTTCTAATAATGTAGCTAATGTCGTTGTACTGAGCACGGATAAAGCTGTATACCCAATCAACGCAATGGGAATCTCTAAGGCGATGATGGAAAAGGTATTGGTTGCTAAGTCCAGAAATGCTGGCAACACCATCATCAGTGGAACGCGCTATGGTAACGTAATGGCTTCAAGAGGTTCGGTAATTCCTTTGTTCGTAGAGCAGATTCAACAGGGAGCACCATTGACCCTTACCGATCCCAATATGACACGCTTTATGATGACCTTGGAGGATGCGGTAGATCTTGTACTTTTTGCATTTAACAATGCGCGTCCTGGAGATATGTTTGTGCAAAAGGCACCAGCGGCTACCATTGAAGTACTGGCCAAAGCCGTGAAAGAGCTTTACAACAGTGATTCAGAGATCAAGGTTATTGGAACACGTCACGGAGAAAAGCTTTACGAATCGCTACTGACAAGGGAAGAAGTGATCAAAGCTGAAGATCTTGGTGAATATTACCGCATTCCAGCAGATAATCGTGACCTCAACTATGCAAACTACTTCTCTAAAGGGGAGGTTGATATGAGTAAAGTGGAGGATTATCATTCTCACAACACAGAACGTCTTGATATTGAAGGTATGAAACAACTGCTGCTTAAGCTGGAGTTTATTAGAGAAGACGTTGCTAATCAATAGACATTATGATTCGAGTTGGCATCACCGGACAAGCAGGTTTCATCGGGCAACATCTCTACAACTTCTTAGGAACAAAAACGGAGCAAATAAGTCGTACGGATTTTGAGCGCAGCCTGTTTGATAAGCCTGAGGATCTTGCAAATTGGGTTGCGAACTGTGATGTGATTGTTCACATAGCTGCAATGAATCGGCATGAAGATCCACAAGTCATTTACGATACTAATGTAGGTCTTGTTCAAAAGTTGATTGACGCCTGTCAATCGGCAGCCGTAACTCCAAAGATTATATTTAGCTCTTCAACACAGGAAGAGCAGGACAACCTTTACGGACAATCCAAACGCGACGGTCGAAAACTACTAGAGACCTGGGCGCAACAGCAGGCCGGAAGCGTGACTTCCCTCTTAATTCCAAATGTCTTTGGTCCCTTCGGAAAACCGTTTTACAATTCCTTTATTGCTACCTTTTGTCATTTGTTGAACACGGGTGGAGCTCCAGAAGTGCATCAGGATGCTACTGTATCCCTGATCTACGTAAATGCCTTGGTAGAACACTTCTATCAGCAGATCCAGAGTGATAGTTCCGGTGTTGCGTTTAAAGCAATAGAAGCGCCTTATCAGGCAAAAGTGACCGAAGTGCTCCAAAAACTCGAGCATTTTAAATCGATCTATGTGGAGAACAACCAAGTGCCAGACATTAGTAGCGGCTTTGATATTGATTTGTTCAACACCTTTACCTCATACATTCCGAAGGAGTATTTCCCACGCAAATTCACTATGCATACGGACAATCGCGGTGCATTTGTAGAGATCATGCGAGCTGGAACTTCCGGGCAGTCGTCCTATTCAACTACTGTTCCAGGCATTACACGAGGTAATCACTACCACACCAGAAAGGTGGAACGCTTTGCAGTGATCAAAGGAAAGGCCTGTATTAAACTCAGAAAGATCAATACCGATAAGGTCTATGAGTTTTTCTTAGACGGAAGCGAGCCGGCTTATGTGGATATGCCAATTTGGTATACTCATAACATTACCAATATTGGAGATGAGGAATTGATCACCCTGTTTTGGATCAATGAACCTTATGATCCGGAGGACCCAGACACCTATTTTGAATCCGTAGATTAATTGCTGCGGATTGTAAAGATTAACTCCTATTTTTGCCACAGAAAACCCAGTTGAGATGAAACAATTAAAAGTCGTAACCGTAGTAGGAACAAGACCTGAGATCATCAGGTTAGCCTGTGTGATGAAAGCGCTGGATGCCAATCCTGCCATTGAACATATCTTGGTGCATACCGGTCAGAATTACGACTATGAACTCAATGAAATCTTCTTTGAAGATCTGGGGATCAGAAAACCAGACCACTTTCTAGGAGCAGCGGGTAAAAATGCAACCGAAACCGTTGGGCGTATTTTAATTGGCATTGATCCTTTACTGGAAGAAATTCAACCCGATGCCTTTTTGGTCTTAGGAGATACCAACTCTTGCCTTTGCGCTATCCCTGCTAAAAAGCGCAAGATTCCTGTATTCCATATGGAAGCTGGGAACCGTTGTTTTGATCAAAGAGTACCAGAAGAGACCAACAGAAAGATCGTGGATCACGTTGCCGACATCAACCTTACCTACAGTGATATTGCGAGAGAATACTTGTTGCGAGAAGGTTTGTCTCCAGATCGTGTGATCAAAACAGGTAGCCCGATGTTTGAGGTTTTGAATCAATTTGAAGCTAAGATCGCAGCATCTGATGTCTTGGAACGTTTGGACCTGAAAAAGCACGAGTACTTTGTAGTTTCAGCCCACCGCGAGGAGAACATCAGCAATCCAAGAAATTTTGACGGCCTGATCACTTCGCTGAACACGATCGCAGAGCAATACGATTACCCAGTGATTGTGTCAACCCACCCAAGAACCCGTAATATGCTGGAAGCCAAGGAGGTTAAGGCCCATAAGAACATTCAGTTTCTAAAACCTTTGGGGTTCAGTGATTACAATGCCTTACAGGTAAATTCATTCGTGGTACTGTCTGATAGTGGGACGATCTCTGAGGAATCTTCCATTTTGAACTTTCACGCTTTGAATATTCGTGAAGCTCACGAGCGCCCTGAGGCTATGGAAGAAGCTTCTGTAATGATGGTTGGGTTGCAACCGGAGCGGATTTTGCAAGGATTGGCAGCTTTAAGCGTTCAAAAACGAGCTCCAGAACGCAACTTTAGGCCAGTTGCAGATTACAGCATGCCTAATGTGTCTGAAAAAGTAGTGCGAATCATCATATCCTACACGGACTATATCAACCGCGTAGTTTGGTCTAAGTGATCGCCATGCGAATCCTGATTGTAAAACAACTCTTTAATCCGGAACCCACAGCCAAAAGCCTTGACTTTGCCAAAGAACTGGTAAGACGCGGCCATGAGGTAGAGGTGTTGACCGGGTTTCCTTCCTATCCGATAGGTAAAATATATCCTGGCTTTAAACAGCGCTTGTACAAACGCGAACACATGGAAGGCGTGAACCTGATCCGTGTGCCAATCTATCCCGATCACAGTGCTTCTGGGTTCAAACGTTTTTTGCATTATTTGAGCTATGCGCTTAGCGCGACCTTTATTGGATTGTGGCTCATTAAAAAGCCCGATGTCTGTTTTGTATATCAAGGGGCTATACCTGTAGCCGTTCCTGCAATTGTGCTCAAAAAGCTGCGTGGTGTGCGTTTTGTATATGATATCAACGACCTCTGGCCAGAGACCGTGGCCACTTCAGGCATGCTTACCAACCCTAAAGCACTAAAAGTCATCAATGCTTGGTGCAATTGGAATTACCGCAACGCAGGATTCATAACCGTTTGTACTCCTGGATTTAAAAAGAAGTTGACCGCTAAGGGAGTCCCTGCTGAAAAAATGCAATTTGTGAGCAATTGGTCCCGAGACCGCATTGATGATACTCCTTTGGATCAGCAGCGCTACGAAAAATATTTTAAGGCAGATGCTGTGAATCTGCTCTATGCGGGCAATCTAGGAATTGTGCAGGCTTTAGATGTAGTTTTGGAAGCTGCCAAAGCCTTTCAAGGCCTTGCAGATCAGCGCATTAACTTGATTCTATTGGGGGGCGGTGCCGATGAGACTCGTCTGAAGGAGAAAGCCGCTGATATGGGCTTGGATAATTTGCAGTTCATTCCCAGAGTGCAATCGGAAGAGGTGAGTATGTTCTTAAATGCTGCGGATGTGCTTTTGGTACACTTGAAAAAAGATCCGCTCTTTGAGATCACGATTCCGTCTAAAATATTGGCCTATTTAAAATCCGGAAAGCCGATCCTGATGGGCTTGAAAGGAGATGCCAAAGAGATCTTAGAAGCTGCTGATGCTGGCTTTGCCTTTGAACCAGACAGTACAGAAGATTTTATACGAGCCATCCACGCATTTTTAGACTTGGATGGACAAAAGCGCAAAGCACTCGGAGTACAAGGCGCTGCTTATTATCAAAAAGCACTCTCACTGGAATCTAGTGTTGATGCTATAGAAGAAAAACTTGAAATGTTATGCCGAAAGAGCTAAATCATACCCCAGTAATAATCATAGGTGCGGGCAGAACTGGCACCAATATGCTGCGTGATGTAATTTGCAGCATTGCTGGTTTTGGTACTTGGGATTGCGATGAGATCAATCCGGTTTGGAGGTATGGCAATCGTTTTGAACCCACGGACATTTTAGCTCCGCAGTTGGCGAGTCCAAAGGTGAAAAATTACATTAGAGGACGGTTCAATCAACTCAAAGAATCTCAAAATTTGGAATTTGTAGTGGAAAAGACCTGCGCGAACTCCTTGCGTCTGGCTTTTGTGCACGAGGTTTTTCCGGAGGCAAAGTACATTCTGATCAATCGAGATGGACGCGATGTGGCACCAAGCGCGAAGATCCGTTGGGCAGCTCCATTTGAACTCAATTATACCTTAAAAAAGCTCAAGCAAACACCTCTGCGGGATCTGCCGTATTATGTCTGGAAGTTTGGGATAAACCGTTTAAAACAGGCCTTTGGAGCTGATAGACTTTCTTTTTGGGGTCCTGTTTACCCAGGAATTGACGCAGATTTCAAAACAAAAAGTCTTTTAGAGGTTTGTGCGCTGCAATGGCAAGCCTGTGTTCATGCAACGCAAGCGGATAAAAACCAATTAGACGCCAATCAATTCATTGAAGTGAAATACGAGCAATTTGTGAATAATCCGCAGGAAGAACTAAAAACCATCCTTGAGTTTTTAGGAAAAACAAGCGCTACGTCTGAGGAGGTTTCTGAGGCTGTTGCAAGAGTCTCCAACCGCAGTGTTGGCTCCCATGAAAAGCTCAGTAAAGAAGAGCAGCAAGCTTTGAACGAAATTTGTGAACCAACCTTACAAGCCTTAAATTACGACAATGTCTCCAACCAATAAGTTCATCAAGCGTGCCTTTGATCTAGTGGTCTCAGCCATTGGTCTTTTGTTTTTTGGTTGGTTGATCTTGATTTGTGCGGTCTTGGCAAGACTGGACACTGGGCTATCCGGATTTTTTAAACAAACACGTGTAGGCAAAGACACCAAACTCTTTAAAGTATACAAACTGCGTTCCATGCGCAATATAGAAGGAGTAACTACTACGGTAAGTACCAGTAAAGATCCAAGAATCACCAAGATGGGTGCTTTTTGGAGGAAGTCAAAACTCGACGAATTGCCGCAGTTGATCAACGTTTTTAAAGGCGAAATGAGTTTTGTGGGGCCGCGTCCAGATGTTCCAGGTTTTATGGATAAGCTAGAAGGCGAAGACCGTGTTTTACTTGACATTCGTCCTGGAATCACGGGTCCAGCATCCATTTATTTTAAAGATGAGGAGGCACTCTTGGCGGCTCAAGTAGATCCTGAAAAATACAATGCTGAGGTTATCTGGCCTAAAAAGGTCGAACTCAACAAAGAATACATAGAGAACTACAGTATCTTTAAAGATATTGGCTATATCATAAAAACAGTTTTATGAGCGAACTACCCAAAATATGGTTGTCTTCTCCGCATATGGGAGGAACAGAACAAAATTATGTAAATGAGGCCTTTGCCCGGAATTGGATCGCTCCTTTAGGTCCGAACGTAACTGGTTTTGAGCAGGCGCTTGAAGATTATTTAGGTGCTGGCAATCACACCGCTTGTTTGTCTTCGGGAACTGCTGCGATTCATTTGGCGCTATTGCATGCGGGAGTAGGAGCAGGAGATGAGGTACTCTGCCAATCGTTTACCTTTTGTGGGACCTCTAATCCAATCATTTACCAAGGCGCAACTCCAGTCTTTGTGGACTCAGAAGCAACTACTTGGAATATGAGTCCGCAGCACCTAGAGACCGCTATAAAAGCGAGGTTAGCGGCTGGGGTAAAACCCAAAGCGGTATTGATGGTTCATCTCTATGGGATGCCTGGTCAAATTGATAAAATAGAGGCAATCTGCAAGGAATATGGTATTTTCTTGATAGAAGATGCTGCAGAGGCCTTGGGTTCTAGTTATAAGGGGCGCAAGTGTGGAACCTTTGGAGACCTATCAATCTTATCCTTCAACGGAAATAAGATCATTACAACTTCTGGTGGAGGCGCTTTAGTTTGCCGTACGGAAGCGCAAAAGCAAAAAACGATCTTTTGGGCCACGCAAGCTAGAGATCAAGCTCCGCATTACCAGCATTCAGAAGTTGGCTATAATTATCGGATGAGTAATATCGTAGCCGGTATTGGTAGAGGGCAGATGGAGGTTTTGGATAAACACGTGGGATTGCGCAGACAGAATAATGAATTCTACCGTGAACTGTTCCAAGATTCAGACATGGTGGAAGTCCTTAAAGAATCCTCAGAAGATGCCTACAGCAACCACTGGTTGTCCGCTATAATCTTTAAAAAATCGGATGATCAGCGTAATAATGAAAAATTACGTATATTTTTGCAAGCAAATAACATAGAAAGCAGACCTTTGTGGAAGCCTATGCATTTACAACCGGTTTTTGACGGAGCCTTGTTTTATGGCGACGGAACTGCGGAAGAGTTATTTAAAAAAGGATTGTGCATGCCTTCTGGTTCCAATTTGACGGATGCTGACCGGGACCGGATTAAAAAGGCGATACTTCAGTTTATGGAGTAGCAATAGCACACGAGTATGGCAGGAAAATTACGTAACGCGCTTCAAATCATTCTTTCCTCTAAGGACAATGCATTAGACGTCAGAAGTCTAAAGTATCTACCCAGGTGGTGCGTTCTTCTTATTGACACTTTCTTATTGGTTTGTTCTATTGTCCTTACGGCAATAGTGCTTAAAGACCTTCAAATTCAGTATTTACCGCTGTTGAGTGCAACCCAACAGATCTTAATGATTGTAGGGGTGCATTTTGGGTTTATGTTATTATTCAAGACCTATGCGGGCTTGGTGCGTCACAGTTCTTATATGGATGCATTAAAGCTCTTGCTAGCCTCTGTAAGTACCTTTGGCGTACTTATGGTAATTAACTATTCCATGGTTGCCATGAAGGGGGAGAAGATCTTTTTGAATTCCTCATTGGTGTTATATCTATTCTTCTCGTTTACTTTTTTATTCTTGTTCCGATTGGCGGTGAAGCAACTTTATGAGTACTTCAAGATTGCCCAAAAAGGGGAAGAAATGGAGAAGGCCGTGATCATTGGTATTGATGAGAACGCGATTTCTATTGCAGCTGCTTTAGATATAGAACACCCTCAGCGTTTTCAAATTCAAGGATTTGTAGCAACACGCAATATCAACAAGCGTTTGCAGATCTTAGGAAAGCCGGTGATCAAGCTGGAAAGTAAGTTATCAGATCAGATCAAGGAACTCAATGCATCCGCAGTGATTATGTCTGGGAGTGATTTGTCTTCCAATCAGAAATTTGCCATAGTAGAAGACTGTTTGGAACACGATATGAAAGTTTACAATTCTCCTTTGGTCTTGGATTGGAGTGAGAATAAGTCGGTTGCCAATCAGGTAAAGAATCTGCAAATTGAAGATCTGCTGGAGCGCGATCCTATTGTCCTTCACAATGACGAAAAGATCAAACAGTTGAGTGATAAGACTGTTATGGTAACGGGTGGAGCAGGATCCATTGGTAGTGAGATCGTTAGACAGCTGGCCAAGTTCAACCCTAAATTGGTTTTGGTGTTGGATCAGGCCGAAACACCGCTGCATAACCTCCAGTTAGAATTACAGGCGAATCATCCAGAGTTGAATATCAAATGTTTGATCTGTGATGTGGCTAATAGAAACCGTTTAGGCGTTTTCTTTAAAAAGTACAATATTGATGTGATCTACCACGCGGCGGCCTACAAACACGTGCCGCTTATGGAAGACAACTCACCAGAAGCGGTAATCACCAACGTATACGGAACCAAGAATCTAGCGGATCTGGCTGTTTTAAATAAAGTGAAGCGCTTTGTGATGGTTTCTACGGACAAGGCTGTAAACCCAAGTAATGTAATGGGGGCTTCCAAACGCGCCGCTGAGATGTATGTGCAGTCGCGGAACTATTATGTGAATAGTGAAGGGAATTCTCCCGAGACCAAATTCATCACCACGCGTTTTGGAAACGTCTTAGGATCCAACGGAAGTGTAGTGCCGCTCTTCAAAAAACAAATTGAAAAAGGCGGTCCGGTAACCATTACGCATCCAGATATCATTCGTTATTTCATGACCATTCCAGAAGCCTGTCAATTGGTATTGGAAGCTGGCGCAATGGGGCAGGGAGGAGAGATCTATATCTTTGATATGGGAGAACCTGTTAAGATCATGGACCTAGCCAAAAAGATGATCAAGCTTGCTGGATATGAGCCCGATCAGGACATAGGGATTAAGATTACAGGATTGCGTCCTGGAGAGAAACTCTATGAAGAACTTATCAGTGATTCATCGCGTGCATTGCCTACGCATCACGAAAAGATCCTTATTGCTAAAGATGTGATCAAGGACTTTGATATTGTCAGTAAAAAGGTGAACAAAATCATAGAAGCCGCTCTTCGACATGACGATCACAGCGTGGTAACTAAAATGAAAGCCTTAGTGCCCGAGTTCATCAGTAAGAACTCCGACTTTGAGTGTTTGGATCTCAGTGATCAGGAGATCATGGATCTCAAGGATACTCCAGTTGATCAACCAGAGATCGTAGCACCAGAGGTCCTACAGAAAAAATAAACCAACCGAACATGCGATTCTTCCAACCTAAAATTAAATGCTTTGGGGCTCTTTTGCTTTTTTCGGCATTCAGCTTTGCACAGGAGTATAATTATCAAGCAACAGGCGGTGTTCGCGTTTTTAAAAGTAGCCAACAAAACTTACCTTTTTGGATGCAAGCCAACACCAATGGTGCGGTAGGAGCAGGGACTAATTTCTTGGTAGATGGCGGATTATCTGGGCAACTAATGCTCAATAATGGTTGGCAAATCTCTGGGAAAGCCAGTCTTTTTTATCGTGACGAGGTGCCCGATGAATTGCAAAGAGACGAACTCTACGCCCAATTGGATACACCTTGGTTATCTGTGGTTATAGGTTCCCGCCGCAACGAAGACCGTTTTGATGGTCTTGGATTGGTGCAAGACAATTTTCTCTTGAGTGGAAACGCAAGAGCGCTTCCAGGACTCTTGGTGGAAGCACCAGGTCCTCAACGAATTTTTAAAGGAGTCGCTCTGGATTGGGGGATTGGACACTATGAGCTCAATGATGATCGCTTTGTGGATGATGCCATGTTGCATTTTAAGCGATTGGCAGCAGTGATAACCTTAAGCCCTCGAACCACTTTGAAGGCTGGAATACAGCACTACGCCCAATGGGGTGGAAATTCCCCGGAACGTGGAGAGCAACCTTCTGGGTTCTCTGATTTCATAGATATTTTTTTTGCTAGTCAGGGAAGTGATTCCGCTTCAGATACAGATCGAGCGAACGCTTTAGGAAACCATCTAGGGATATATGAACTTGAGGTCAATCACCGTACTACCTACGGTAACTTGCGTTTCTATCATTCGCATCCTTTTGAGGACGGCTCAGGAACCCGTCTAAAGAACTTTCCAGACGGAATCTGGGGTTTTTATTATGACCCGAATACAGAAGACTATACAAGTCTTTTTAAAGGTTTAGTAGTAGAATATTTTCAGACTACAGATCAAAGTGGGGCAACTGGTGATGCCGGAAGGGATAATTATTTTAGAAGCGGTGTTTATCGCTCCGGATGGACCTATGACGGGAACATCTTGGGATTGCCTTTTATTTCTATGGATGAAACTGGTTTGGAAATTGCAAACAACCGCGTCAGAGGAATCCATTTAGGCTTGAGTGCAGGTCACGGGTCTTGGCTCGTTTATACCAAAGCTACTGCTTGGGAGAATTTTGGATCATTCCGTATGGACGGTACCATTGATCCGCCAGAGCAGATTCTCAATACTTTTGTCGGTGTTCAGTATGACTTTAAAAAATACGGTGTCCTCAATTTGCAGGCAGCTGCGGACTGGGGGGACGGCTTCAGAGATACTTATGGAGTTAGTCTTGGGTATCGCATTTCCATTCAATAAAAAAGCCATCCCTTTTTTAAAAGAGGTGACTTTACAAGACCGTTCTCCGGTAATTGAGGCTATGAAGAGCCTCGGTCTAGCACATTCAATTTAATCTTATTAATCACAGCTGGCTGCCTCACGGCCAAAGGTCAAAAGGTCTTCGGTGCCATCACCACCACTGATATCGCGCAGTCTTATGACGTTCTCATCAAATTCAATGACCTCCCAGTCGTCAAGGATTTCATCAAAAGGGAAGGCTTCTCCAAAGTCGAGAAAAAGGTCCAGTCCAGAGTCGTCATTAATGATATCCCATTCACCTTCAACTGTCTCGTCTCCAGCAACCGCTACCGCAATGCCATCAGCACCAAATTCAAAGGTGTATTCGCAGAATAAGTTGGTCTCATCCACATCGTCAAAGTAGTTGGTTTCAAACCAAGCTTTGTCAGTTAAAACCGCTGCCAGTGCTTCTACTTCTGGATCAGGGTCGCCATCAGTAGAACCATCACAGCTGCTTTCAAATTCCAGATTATCATCACCCAATCGCAACTCTACATAAGCCCCATCGTCTTCAACTTCCAGTTCGTGTAAGATCCAATCGTCATTAAAATCTGGCAAGCCTTCAATTTCAATAACTACAGTGATTTCCTCACCGCTCCAAGAACTTTCCCAAGTTCCAAAAAACTCGTCCGAATCGGTCTCTACAATAACTTCTCCGCTTTCTGTAAAGGTGAAGGCGTATCCTTCATAGGTTTCCCCAAGTTCTACATCATCGCACTCAAGTTCAGCCACATGCCAAGGAGAACATCCCGTCAAGAGATCAGAAAGATCCTCAAGGGTGCAGTCTTCACAATCGTCGTCGTCATAATCGTAGTCATCGTCCTCATCACAGGCGTCCTCAGCCTCTTCAATTACATCTTCTAATTGCTCGAGATCTTCAATGACTACCGTAGTGCCATCAGCAAGGACAATGCTAATTGCCTCTTGTTCTAGCCGGGGGTGAGGAGCCCGAGCTTTTACTTCTACCACCTTGCCGCGCTCGTCTATTCTAAATTGCACACTGATGCGTTGACGTCCTTCCAAACCGAGTTCTACCGCCAGGTCTGTATCAAAGTTCTTCTGGACAAAAGCCATTACTTTATCAGACAGGCATTTCTTTTTGGCGGTTTTGTCGGCTAAGGCTTCACAACCGGGGTATATGGGCACTTCTTCTATGACGTGGAAGGG
>NZ_JABSPU010000109.1 GCF_013214815.1 Gilvibacter sp. | reverse complement strand
TTTCCATGGTTTCAATATTATATTAATCCGTTGTATTTTCTGGTAAACCACTCTATTGCTAGTAGTAATCCGAGCAATCCGAGCAGGAATTTTAGGGATATTAAAGGTACGACATTTTGCCTACTTTTCTGAACAGGAACAAAGCGATCATCTGTAATTAATGCTGATTTGATCTCCTCCAATTGATCCTCGTAAAAAACACTCCCTTGAGTATTCGCTGCCAAAGCAGTGAGTTTTAGAACATCTGGTGTTAGCAGTTGCTCCTCCTCGCTAAAATCCAAAATGGTGAATTGCCCGCTTCTGGCAATCCCCTGCCCATCAACAGTGACCGTGACATCATAAACACCAGCAGCCAATCCATCTAGATTTGCTTGGTAGTAGTTGTTTTTAAGCAGCATGGGCAAACGCTGACTAGTGCCATCTGTTGCGGTATAGGTCAAATTCAAACTCGCTTCAGGATCAAATTGGTAATTCTCATTGAAGTACTGCGCTTGAATACCTATTTGCGCGTTGCTGTAATAAAAGGATTCATAAGATACGTTCAATCGGCTTCTGCGCTTATTAGACGATAGATACTGTACCATATTGGCGACCAGATCATCAAATTGGTCAAATCCTCGAGTCTCAATAAAGTTGTGCGCACGCCAACGCCATAGGTCCTGTGCATCCCAAACGGCTTCACGGACCCCATCCGCTTCAAAACTGAATAGCATGGGAGATTCCGTAAAAATACCGGAAATGGTTTGACTCAAAATTTCATCGTATGGAACAAAAACATCCAAACTCCCGAATTGAGTGATCAATGGAGGATAACTGCTAAAATCCACGGGGTCCATAGCAAAAATGGGATAGTTCCTATTGGTCTCAGCAGAAACCTGATCCTCTCCACCGGCGCCTATTTTTGCATATTTAAGTTGAACGTCGTTTAAAAAATTCCAATCCGTTTGTAGGCCTGTAATGGTCCAACGGTTCTTCTTGAGCTCGTTGAGTTCTTGGTATACGGCTGCAAATCTAGAGTCGGGTTGATACAGAATCACCAATTGATAATCGTCTAAATTACCCACCGCCTGAGCCGGTTCCATAACCTCGACTTCTCTTTGTTTTAAAGTAGTTATGGACTTTTTGAGTGCTCCTAGATCAGGATGTTGAATCGTGGTAATCACTGCAACACGCGTGCTCTGGTCTATAACCTCTACCGCAAACTGTTGTCTATTATTACTGGTGTTTCGCTCGTTGCTCAAGGACTGAAGTTCTGCAGTATAGGTTTGTATCCCCACCTGATCTGCTTTGAGCAGCACTTGCAGTGTCTGCGCGTTGGCTTGAGTGTCAAAGCTAACTGGCTGTCTCTTAACCACTTGATTTCCTTTGCGAATGATCAATACCGAATTTACAGCACCAGTTCCTGTGTATCCTAAAGAGAGCTCCACAGGAAACTCATTGTCTTGATAAGCGTATCTGTTGGCGTTCAAACGAGTAATACGCAGATCTTCAAATTGGGTGGTATCTCCCATGACCATAGGGAATACTGGATTCTTAAGACGACTTGCCAAACTGGCATAATCCCTACCCAAGGTCTGATTTCCATCACTCAGTAGCACAGTTACTGCGTTTTGATCGCCGTATATAGTTTCTAGTCCTGTTAAACCGTCGGCTATATTTGTGGTGACTCCTTGGTAATTCAAGTCAGACAGTGGACCAAAGCTTTGATCGAATTGATAAGCAGTAATATCAAAGCGCTCCATAAGCTCAGTATCTGTGTTTAGCGCATTACTCAAATTAGTTGCCAAACTAACTCGATCCAAATTCTCCAAAGAACTTGAATTGTCAACCAATATGTTCAATGCTGGTTTTTGAGTGGTATAGGTTTCTTTTTTGATCTTCGGATTGACCAAAAGAACACCTAGGGTCAATAAAGTCATAAAACGAAGAATCCCAAGAATCCAGCGGAGTCTTGGGTTCAAACGTGATTTAAAACCATACATATACGCAGACAACCCAAGAGCAATAACTGCAGCAGCAATAAGAGATAAAAGGGTCGTTGCGGACATTAATTAATCTAGAATCTAAGTATTAGGTGAGCATACCACCGTCTACATTCATTACTTGTCCGGTGATGTAGGCCGACAGGTCACTGGCTAGGAAAACACAGGCATTCGCAATATCTTCTGGTTGTCCTCCACGCTTAAGTGGGATTGCATTACGCCATCCTTGTACAGTATCCGGATCCAACTTCGCAGTCATTTCCGTTTCAATGAATCCCGGTGCGATCACATTACAACGAATAGAACGCGATCCCAACTCCAAGGCAACAGACTTACTGAATCCAATGATTCCAGCTTTAGAAGCTGCGTAATTGGCTTGTCCTGCATTTCCTTTGACACCTACCACAGAACTCATGTTGATGATTGAACCACTGCGTTGTTTTAAGAACGTACGCTGAATGGCTTTAGTCATATTGAACACAGACTTGAGGTTAACCTCGATCACTTTGTCAAAGTCTTCTTCACTCATACGCATGAGTAAGTTGTCTTTGGTGATCCCAGCATTGTTGATCAAAACATCTACCGTTCCAAAATCTTCTAAAACTTGTTTTACCAATGCCTCACACTGCTCAAAATCAGCGGCGTTGGATTGATATGCCTTTGCAGTTACTCCCGTGGCGTTTAGCTCTGCAGCTAAGGCATTCGCTGCTTCTGCGGATGAACTGTAGGTAAAAGCTACATTGGCTCCGTGGGCAGCAAATACCTCTGCTATTCCCTTCCCGATTCCACGGCTTCCGCCGGTAATGATCGCTGTTTTTCCTTCAAGTATTTTCAAAGTGGTAAATTTTAGTTGGTTGAATGGTAAAGATAGTAAATGAGGAGGCTTTAAATAAAAAGAGACCGTATAAAATTATGGTAATTTACACGGTCTCTTCTTAAAAGTTTTAACAGCCTATCCCAGTACTTCAGCGACTTTTTTGCCGATCTCTGCTGGAGAGTCTACCACGTGAATTCCGCATTCACGCATAATTTGTTTTTTGGCCTGAGCAGTGTCTTCGCTTCCGCCTACAATAGCACCAGCGTGACCCATTGTTCTTCCTTTTGGAGCAGTCTCACCTGCGATGAATCCAACTACTGGCTTTTTGCTTCCGCTGTTTTGGTACCAATTAGCCGCATCGGCCTCTAATTGCCCACCGATCTCACCGATCATCACCACACATTCGGTTTCTGGATCGTTGATCAGCATTTCAACAGCTTCTTTGGTTGTTGTTCCAATGATTGGATCTCCACCAATACCAATAGCAGTAGTAATTCCAAGGCCTTGGCGTACCACTTGGTCCGCAGCTTCATAAGTCAATGTACCCGATTTAGATACAATACCTACGTTTCCTTTTTTGAAAACAAAACCTGGCATAATACCAACCTTAGCCTCTCCCGGAGTTATTACTCCTGGGCAGTTAGGCCCTACCAAGCGACAGTCGCGCTCAGCGATATAATTAGAGGCTTTGATCATATCCGCAACAGGAATTCCTTCAGTAATTGTGATAATTACTTTAATTCCTGCATCTGCAGCTTCCATAACAGCGTCTGCAGCAAAAGCTGGTGGTACAAAGATGATCGTGGTGTCCGCACCAGTTTCTTTTACGGCTTCTGCAACCGTGTTGAATACCGGGCGATCCAAGTGGGATTGTCCTCCTTTTCCAGGAGTCACACCTCCAACAACATTGGTTCCGTACTCGATCATTTGGCTGGCGTGGAATGTTCCCTCGCTCCCAGTGAATCCTTGTACAATTATCTTAGAATCTTTATTGACTAATACGCTCATGTGTAGCTGTAATTTACATTTGGTTTTTCGGAGTACAAAAATACACTTTTATCTCCTAAAAAATAAGTGGACTAGACTTTAACTTTATGATAAGATTCTGTGGTGTCGTCTAGTTCTGTCACCGGTTGACTCACTTGATAACCGCGATACATTTGTCCGTCTTTGATCTCCCAAATAGCGATAAAGTGAGCAATACCCAACTCCTCCTCTGGATTCTCTAAAGTACTGACGTAGTATTTGTATCTGATGGTCACAAAGTTGTCGTCCTGTAAAAGGTGACTCACTTCAATTCTCAAATCGTCATAAGTGTTTCTGATCTCCCCAAAAAAGCCTTCCAGATCTTGGTAATTCATAATGGTCAATCCATCATTGCTGTTCCAGATCAAACTGATTTCTGGGTGGAAAAAGGTCTTTAAAACCGTCGGATCCCCTAATATATCGGCCTTGTAAAAGTTGCGTACTACTTCTTTAGACATATTATTTGTTTTGCTGTTTGATTTGCTCCATCAAAGCTGGTATCATTCTGATGGAGGCTATTTCTTTGTATTTCTTTCTGAATTCATCGGCTGGAATACCAAAATAGTGCTTCCCGCCTTCTAAGGATTTACTCACTCCTGCTTTGGCAGAGATTACTGTCTTGTCTCCAATGGTGATTCCGCTGGTAATTCCAACCTGTCCCCAAACGGTCACTTGATTGCCCATGATCACGCAGCCGGCAATTCCGGTTTGTGAGGCAATAAGGCAGCGTTCACCAATGACGGTATCATGACCAATATGGACTTGATTGTCAATTTTAGTCCCTTTCATAATGGTCGTATCTCCTGTAACCCCTTTGTCAATGGTACATAAGGCTCCTAAGTCAACATCGTCTTGAATGACCACACGACCTCCACTGAGGAGTTTATCGTAGCCTTCAGGTCTGTTTTTGTAATAGAAGGCATCTGCTCCTAAAACCGTTCCGGAATGGATGGTTACATTATCACCAATAATGCAATG
>NZ_JABSPU010000108.1 GCF_013214815.1 Gilvibacter sp. | reverse complement strand
AGATCAAAGCCAAGGCTATAGGCATCATTTCTGCAGGGCAACCTACTGCTTCCAAGACTATGACTAACATCACCATTCCAGCACCGGGTACGGCCGCTGATCCAATGGAAGCCAAAAGTGCAGTAAGTACAATGGTCAACTGATTGCTAAAGATCAATCCCTCCGGCCAGAGCACTTGCATAATGAACACCGCGGCGACCGCCTGATCCAAACTGGTTCCATCCATATTGATAGTAGCACCAACTGGAAGCACAAATCTAGATACCTCTTTATCCACGCCGATATGCTCTTCCACACGTTCCATGGTCACAGGCAAGGTTGCCGCACTAGAACTAGTAGAGAATGCCAATAGCTGTGCTGGACTTATTTGTTTTAAAAACCAGATCGGATTCTTTTTAGCTACTACTGCTACTAAGAGCATGTAGAAACAGATCATAAGAACCAAGCCAGTCACTACAATTCCGGCATAAAATAGGAGTCGCTTGAGAATTTCAGGATCATCGGCGGTCACTACAACCTGTGCCAACAGCGCGAATACAGCAACAGGAGCACTCAACATGATCAAGTCTACCATTTTCAAAACCACATCATTGAGGGAATCAAAAAGATCTTTTAAAGGTTTGGCTGCCTTTTCGCCAATCAAGAGCATGGAGATTCCAAAGAGAATGGTAAAGAAAATCACCTGTAACATCAGCCCATTATTGCTAAAGGCCTTGAAGGCGTTATCAGGGACCATTTCTACCAGAAACTGTAGTGGGCCTCTATCTTTTCCGGCCTCCTGAATCTTCGAGGTAATCCCAGAATTTTCGGCATAAGTTTCTGAGAGTTTCGCTACAGTCTCCTCAGAAATACCGTCTCCAGGTTGTGCTATATTTACTAAAACAAGACCAATAGAAATTGCAATTACCGTAGTTAAAATGTAAGTCACAATGGTTCTTAGACCAATATTTCTGAACTTGGAAATGTCTTTTAAATCCGAGATCCCTTTGATCAAGGAAGCCAGAATCAGCGGAATTGCTATGAGTTTCAAGAGCTTTACAAAGATGGTTCCGAATGGATTGATCCAGTCGCCAACGAATTCCTTACCTCCAGATACACTCGTCATTATAAATCCGAAGATAATTCCCAGAAGCATCCCGATGAGGATCTTCCAGTGTAAAGCCATTTTTTTCATATATAAGTGGGTTTGGCTTACAATTTAGCCAATTTATTTAATAACCACGCATCTGCCAATACTAAGGCAGCCATTGCCTCTACAATAGGTACCGCACGTGGAACAACACAAGGGTCGTGTCTTCCTTTGCCTTGCATTTCTACCAACGCTCCCTCACTGTTGAGTGCCTCCTGCTTTTGCATGATGGTAGCGACAGGTTTAAAGCCAACATTGAAGTAAATATCTTCTCCATTGCTGATTCCTCCTTGTACCCCACCACTGTGATTGGTCTTGGTAGAACCGTCTGCGTTGAAAAGATCATTGTGTTGGCTTCCTTTTAAGCGGGTGCCTTCAAAACCGGATCCGTATTCAAATCCTTTAACGGCATTGATGGAAAGCATAGCTTTGCCTAATTCTGCGTGGAGTTTGTCAAAGACCGGTTCGCCTAAACCAACAGGTACTCCTTGGATCACGCAGCTAATGCTACCGCCCACAGTGTCTCCTTCCTTTCGGATCTCGCGAATCAGAGCTTCCATTTGTTCCGCCATTTCAGGATCGGGACATCTTACCGGATTGCTTTCGGTCAAAGAAAAATCCAAGTCTTGATAGGGTTTGTTCAAAGTAAGGTCTCCAACTGCAGATACGTATGCGTTGATGCTGATGTTACCAAGAAGTTGCTTTGCTAAAGCACCAGCAACTACGCGACAGGCAGTTTCTCGAGCCGAAGATCTACCGCCGCCTCTGTAATCGCGCAAACCGTACTTCTGTTGGTAGGTATAATCTGCGTGGGAAGGTCTGTAAGTATCCTTGATATGGCTGTAATCCTTGGACTTTTGGTTAGTATTCTCAATAACAAAACCGATGGGCGTACCCGTGGTAACGCCTTCAAAAATTCCCGATAAGAATTTTACCTGATCCGGTTCTTTACGTTGGGTAACAATTGCAGATTGCCCAGGTTTTCTGCGGATCATTTCTGCCTGGATGGCGTCAAAATCAACGGTTAGGCCCGCCGGACATCCATCGATGATTCCACCCAAAGCTGGTCCGTGAGACTCTCCAAAAGTGGTGAGTTTAAAAACAGTTCCAAAAGTATTTCCTGCCATGATAATCGATCAGACACAAAGGTAAATTATCAGCCGGAATATTAAAAGTTACAAACCGCTTAATATTCAGGAAACAAAGCCCAAAATGCGGTAACAGTTTTGCAACTTACTCGTAATAAATCACTAACCACTTCTTTTAAAAAAATTGCGCCCTTTGTAATACTAAATCTACAGTATTGAAGCGGAAGGTAAAAGTAGTGGTTATTTCTGATGTCCATTTGGGCACTTACGGCTGTCATGCCCGAGAACTGCTGTATTATTTGAATTCAGTACAACCCAAGATCTTGATCTTGAATGGAGATATTGTAGACATTTGGCAGTTCAGAAAACGCTACTTCCCCAAGTCACATATGCTGGTGATCAAGAAGATCCTCGCCCTTGCTGCCAAAGGCACTAAAGTTTACTATCTGACAGGGAATCACGACGAAAAGCTCAGAAAGTTCACAGACACTCATGTGGGCAATTTGCACGTCATGGATAAACTGGTTTTAAAGTTGGACGATAAAAAAGCTTGGTTTTTCCATGGAGATGTTTTTGACGCTTCCATAAAACACGCCAAATGGCTCGCTAAATTGGGAGGATGGGGTTACGACCTTTTGATTCTATTCAACCGTGCTTTAAACTGGATTTTAAAGCTGATCGGTCGCGATAAATACTCCCTGTCCAAGCGAATCAAAAACAGCGTCAAATCCGCAGTGAAATTCATCAGTAATTTTGAAGAAACTGCCGCTGAACTGGCCATTGAAAATGAATACGATTTTGTGGTCTGTGGCCATATTCACCAGCCTGCGATCAAAAAGGTAAAGAATAAAAAAGGGCGCACCTTGTATTTAAACAGTGGCGATTGGGTAGAAAACCTAACTGCTTTGGAATACAACAACAAGACCTGGAAATTATTCTCCTACAAAACCAGAGAGCGGGTAATGAAATTGGACCGCACTGAGAATGTAGATTCGGAAGTGATGCCAGAAGTAATCTCTGCATTCGTAGGAATTACTAAACTTTAAGTGCCTTTTTAAGTATAGTAACGGGATGCTGTGCCATCCTTTTGGTGCCATCGTGAATTTGATGTCTACAACTTGTTCCATTTGCAGCAATTAAGGTGTCTGAAGTAGCATTGATCACTGCTGGAAACAAGGTTTGTTTCCCAATCTTCATGCTGATCTCATAATGCTCCTTCTCATATCCAAAGCTACCCGCCATACCGCAACAACCCGAGGGAATGATCGTGGGTTTATAATTCTGAGGCAGATTCAGCATATCAAAGGTGCATTTTTGATTGCTTAAAGCCTTTTGATAGCAATGATTGTGAATCTTTACCCGGGCCTCATCCTTAGTAAACTGTGCCGATGAAATATTACCCACAGCAGCCTCTTGAGCAATAAACTCTTCTATGAGCATTGCCCTTTGAGCTAAATGCTCGGCCGCCGCTTTATCCGTGCTCATATATCGGTATTCGTCTCTAAAGCCCAATATGGCAGAAGGCTCTATTCCTATTAATAGGTCATTTGCTCCTAATTGAGGTGCTAGCTGAGCCAAGTTGTTGTCAATAACCTCTGTTGCCTCCTCTAAATAACCTTTAGACAGTAGCGCGCGTGCACTGTTGTATCCGCGGATTGGGTGTACGCTATACCCCAGACCAGTGAGAAGATCATAGGCATCTTGGGCGATCTCTTTGTCAAAATACTCAGAGAATTCATCAACAAACAAGTGAACCAGAGGCTTCTCTGTATTATGATCTGTTTCTAGCTGAGTAAAATTAAAACGATGAGCACTCAACTTGGGTAATTTTCTCCTAGGGGCAATGCCGTAAACACTTTTCACTGCATTTGTAAAGAGGCCTGAAATAAACAATCGATTACTGATCTTCGGGAAATTTGATAACCAAGCCATTCGCTGGTCACTCTTTGCAAAAAAGCGATCTCGGCGCTTCTCCCCTTTTTCTTTGCGTTGTTGGTATTGGATCTCCGCTTTAAATTTGGCCACATTGACATTGCTCGGACATTCGCTACTACAGGCCTTGCAGCTGATACAAAGATCCATCACTTTGTGAAGCTCAGGCTTGGTAAATGGGTTTCCGTCGGAGGTATTGGTCAGTAATTCTCTCAAAACATTTGCGCGAGCCCTAGTGGTATCCTTTTCATCACGAGTTGCATGATAACTCGGGCATAGGGTTCCGTTGCCCGGCAGTTTTCTGCAATCTCCAGAACCGTTGCATTGCTCCGCAGCACGCAGCAAGCCTTGACTTTCACTAAAGTCCAAATAGGTAGTTAGCTCTGGCTCTTTGCGATCGGGTACATATCTAAGTCGCTGGTCAATAGCCCAAGCATCCACAATCTTTCCGCGATTGAAAATACCCTTAGGATCAAAGACATGTTTAACGGACTTAATGTAGCCGTAGACCTCGTCTCCAAGCATCTCCGGCAGTAGTGATCCACGGACAATTCCATCGCCGTGTTCTCCAGATAATGAGCCGCGATATTTTTTAACCAAGCCAGCAACTGCTGTAGTAATGTCTTTAAATTTCTTTACGTCCTGTGATTGCTTGAGATTCAAAATCGGTCTCAAATGAAGCTCTCCCGCTCCTGCATGCGCATAATAGACCACTTCTTGGTCAAACTCGCGCATAAGCTGGGTAAAATCAGAGATATACTCAGAAAGATCTTCCACAGCAACCGCAGTGTCTTCAATACACGCCACGGCCTTAGCATCGCCGATCATATTCCCCAAAAGTCCAAGCCCTGCTTTGCGAAGCT
>NZ_JABSPU010000107.1 GCF_013214815.1 Gilvibacter sp. | reverse complement strand
GCAATCTTAAGACGTTCACGATTGGCTGCGCGTTCTTTTTCTCGTTGAATTAGTTCCTCGTCTGTTAGATCCTTGAGCTGTTTGCGCGATTTTACCGCCTTAACGCGTTGTTGATTAAGAGACCTTTGAGCCTTTTCTAGGGTGGTAGTTTGATTTATCAACTCAACGATACCCTTTAGGTCGTTAGGGTTGATTTGCTGTTGACGCAGAGTTTTCATAAACTCCTTAAGGCGAGCCTCTAACTTGTCTATCTCCTTAATAGCATCGTCAAAAGCAGCCGTTTTTCTCATCAAGTCATCATAGCTCAATACCGCTTGTTGTTCTGCCATTATTGATGGTTTTTAGGATCGCTTGCGAACCGTTTAAGTTGATAAAATTGCATGGCGCTCATGCTTTCGATTGACTGGTTGCTAAATCGTTGCAAAACAATGCACAAATGAGCAAATGAATCGTGGATTTTAGCTATCATGTTTGGCTTTATAGATGGGTGCCAATTTTCGGGCTTTGTTAGCCTTAGAACCTCCTCTTTGCTAGTCTTAACAGCTTGCTCTGTAGTATTCCCCAGCATCTTATCAAGCTGCGCGTGGCATTGTCTGATAAGCGCAGAAGATACCAAGAGATCTGAACCTGTTTCCTCTGGAAAAAACACGTCCATTTGGGCTTGGATTTTTTTTTTGATGCTTCAATAATCTGAGTTGCTTTTTTGTGCGTCAAACCTAGCTCGTTAAGCTTGTGCAAGGTCAATTTCAATCCGTTTTCAGTAATGTCATCGCAAGCAACACCATTGATGCTTTTGACCATAACAGCAAACGCAAGACCATTAGGCGAAGCCCCCTCATGCAGCATGCTAAGGCCCAATTGTGCATTATGTAACTCGGTAGTTGCCGCCCCCGTTTCGTTCATGTCTAGATACTGCAACGCCCTATTTATTCTGTGCGTCAAACTTTCTTTACTAGAGCCAGTTGCCATGTCTAGCATAGTGTAAAATTCATGCCTATGCTTCCTTACGATCGGCAAATCATCCAACTCCTCGTACATTTCGATTTGCAAGCTCATGCAATTACCCTATTGATTAAGTTATTAAATCCTGCCCCAGCAATGCTGCAAGCCAAATAAGACACATTTCCTGTAGCTATTAAACATGGTACTCCAACACCCCAAAAGCACATGTGAGAGTCCATACAAAAAGTACACGCCAACAAGCTGTTCAAGAAATTCTTTAAACTGCCGTCTTTTAGTCCATGAATCTTTTGCATAAGCCATCCGTCCATCCTGTCAAGCCCTAGTATTTTATGCACAAAAGTAGACAGCCACCAACAAAATAATAGCATTACTATTAATTCTTGCAGTTTTACTATTTCAAAAATTATCATTATGGTACGTCGGTTGTGACGCGCCCAATGGGAACGCCTAATGTTTGGAATCCAGTTAGTACATTGGCTTTGTCGGGCATTGTGTAATCAAATGCTCCAAATTGAGCATTGTTACCACATTCGCACCATAGTACTAGCCCGCTTGGAACGGGCGCAGTCAAACTTGCGCGATCGTTGTACTCAGACACTACTTCTTGGCTAGTCAATTCCCGATCCCAGACTTTGAAGTCTGCTACCTTGCCTTGTAGACTGTTGGAGCCGTCCATTGTTTGACCAAAAAACAACATAAGCCCGTTTCTAATGCTGTTAGCGCCGAGGGTCTGAGTAGTAGCTGTTTTTAGTTGGAGTGCGGAATTAACGTAAATATTCAAACCAGACACCGTGCTGCTTCCGTCGTAAGTCATCATGCAATGCACCCAATCATTCAAGGGGAATGCGTTAGGAGGCGTTGAGATAGAAAGTCTAATCGATTGCGTATTTTGTAGATCTACCCTTAAGCTACCATTAGGGAGCGTAATAAAAAAATAGCCCTTGCCAGGTGAGGATATGTAATGATTGAATAAATTATTAACCCCGTTAGAATCTATTTTAACCCAACAACTCAATGAAAACGGTGTATTGTACTCAAAGTCATAAACTGGATCAACAGGACCAAAGATGCGCCCCGTGCCGCTTATATCCATGGATTTCCTAGTTGGCACAGGAGCAGTACAAAGCCAATCGCTTAATTGGACTTGCTGGCTAGGCGTCACATTGGACTGTACTGTAGCATTAGAAAAATCATAAGTTGGCAGCAAGCAGGCATTTCTATCTTCGTCGCTGAGATTCCTTTGCAGCGCACTGCATCTATCATAGGGGACAGTCGAGCATTGTTCGTCTAGCAAAACACTGCACTTCATTCGAAAATGCTGCAATGGCGCTTTTTCAATCGTTGCAATTTCCACGGACAGCCCGTTCCATATGTCCTTAGAATCATAGAAAACCTCTTGGAGTTCTAATCTGTAGCCCTTGCCGACATTAGAGCGCAAAACGTCCCTTACTTGCGATTCAAGATTAGCTGTAAATAACTCAGTTTCTAACAGAGCATCGTTAATGAGCGCAAGGTTAACAGAAAACACTAGATCCAAATCATACTTAAGGCGTCCTTTTACAAACCACTCATCTGAGTCAATAGATAGACGGCGCACCAAAAAGAAGCATTGCCCTTGCTTATCGTTGTCGGGAGTTATCGAAAAGTACCTTTTAGACAGATCTGTTCCCCCAAGATAAACTTCTGGCAAATAAAGAGTTTGCCCTTTTGTTTGGTCTGCCAATTTGTAAGTCCTGCCATATGCATGGGTCAGCCACGACAGGTTTGTAGACAACACCAATTGCAAATCCACAATCGCGCGATCAATGTCAACGGGATTAGTTGGTATTGGGAGCAGTGGATTTTGCAATGAGCTCATTTGAATAGTAAATTTTTAGCCGATTCGCTGTAAAAAGGCAAATAGTATTTTTCTAAAAAATTCTCCATCTCTAAATTCTGGATTCCGAAAATATCGGGTCCATACTTGGCAGTAAGGTACTTCGTGTAAGAGACGTTGGTTGTAACTATTAGACGGTCATCCAATGCTTCAAACCGAACACTGCTATACAATGCACCTGTGTCTTTTAATGTAACCCTATCAAATGGGTCGCCCTTACGCTTCTTTTTACCGATTGTGCTTTGGGCATAACTCGGAACAATGGTAATTGCCTTTGATGTCTGGCCTTTTTGATAAAGCTGAATCTGAGTTTGAATTTCAATAAGCAACTTCTCGTTTTGATTAAAAACATCACGCAGTGCCGAATTTACTAACTGCTCAAGAGAAATAACTTTTTGTTTCAAATCTTCTATAGGCCCAAGATTTAGCATTACATTGCGCTGTATTTAAAACCTGTCTTTGCGCACGGCAGACAAGGGTGATCGTTTGTTGAGCCTTGATCTAATCGTATAGCTCTAATTGCTTTATCAATACGATAAGGGAGTGACATGGCTTTAGTGTCCTTGTCTGACTCAAGTTCGCGGAGTGCCAACACTTGAACATTCTGCTCAATGCCACTAGATTGTGATGAGGCTTTATACATCTCAAGGATTTGCTGCTGTGTTTGCATCTGAATGGCTTGAGCAAACGCAAGCCTATTATCAATCCAGTATTGGGTTAAGTTGCACCATACCGACATGTTGAAATTAAAGCCATGATTATTGCTTTGATCAAAAACACAATCCTGTTCGTCAAAAAAGTCGCTCCTATTTGGAGGCAAGGACGCACCAGCCACATAAAAAGGCACCATCTCAACGTGCTCACTAATAGATTTCCATGTTTTGTGATAAGAACTATAAGCAGAACTTCCGCAGCTAGTGCAATAGCCGCTTAGCCAGTTCAATGTTTTGTATTGATAAGCACGCCCAACCAGATCATCTTGATAATACCCCAGATACCACACTGCACCACTGTTGGAATTGGCAGGATCTACGTCTATGGTAACTGCTGCATCTTCTTCTGTCCAAGAAAATTGACCAGCATTATTAACAACCAAGTTGATCGTATTAACCACGGTCGGATTCAAGCTATTAAAAAGATACAGTGTCAATGTCTGCGGTTCTGACAAGCTCAAGCCTATTCGATTTATAATTACCCTTAATCCAGTAGACTGTTTGAGTTTAAATCGAATGCCAACGAACCTACTTTGATTAATCAAAGGGTTAGCTGAATACAACTGCTGCCCAATTAGCTTCCCACTTACCAAGGCGTTGCCTGTGTTAGTGAGGCTCCTAGTCATTGCTACGCGATTTAACACCATCACAATGGATCGTCTTCTTATTTCTGCCAAAAAGGTCTCAAGGTCGCGGCCTCTTTGCAAAAGTGCTTTGATGTAATCCAAGCGCACCAATCCCATCCCATCCTGAAAGCGCAAACCGCTTTCGGTAGTCGTTAGGCTTGGCGGCAATGCTGGAATTTCACTAGTATCATAAAAGTCTGCCCAGCCAACCACATTTTCCATTCTGTCTATTGCAATGGGATCGTATAGCATATCAAAATAATAGGCGAGTGGGGGGCTTTCGCCACCCACTCTGATGTAATAAAAACAAAGAATCTAGGGAACAATGTCCAGTTTCTTGATGCCACTATTGGTGCGAGTGCCTTTGTAAGGACTCAGTGTACAGAAACTAACGCCCATCGTGATAATTTCCTGCTTAGTGGCACCATCGTAGGCGCGACCAGTCACAGTTTGACCGTCAATACATGCAGTATCTCGGATAACCATTACAGGAAGACCAAGAGTAGGAGACTGATAAACAGAAAACTCCTTAGTGCCTGCTGGGTTGTTGTTTCGGTAATCATCAGGGACACGTCCATAAATGCCCATGCTGCCAGGCACCATCATGTAGCCAGTAGCGTTGGCACCTGTAGACACGTTGGCACTATGAGCACCATACATACGAATGCCATTGTAGGCCCATGTTAGGTTCTCCCCATTTTGAGCGCCTTGATTCATCCAATACGCAAACTCAGAGTTCAAGGAGTGACTGCCTACTAGGTCGAAGTTTATCTCAGAGAATTGATCTTCCATGAAAATGTTCTTCATATAGACTAAGCCGTCTTTTTTCTGGGCTTGAGTAATCTGCGCGGCATCTCCCACTACGGAGAAGTATCCACCCCAATAGTTGCTGCTACTGGTGGTAGCCTTGGCAGTGTCGATAGCATCCCGAACAGCTTGATCAATGTATAGAGCAGCCCCCATCTCCCATTCGTGAACTTTTCGCGCTAGCTCTTCATCGTAAGAGATCATATTGCGTCGAGACTCACGCGGCACCCGA
>NZ_JABSPU010000106.1 GCF_013214815.1 Gilvibacter sp. | reverse complement strand
CAAAGTAATATAAGGTGGTCATGCGCAGACGCGCACGTGTATTTGCTAAAGACAGATCCAATAGGCTATCGTCTTCTACAGGCGGAGTTTGATCTTTTAAACCTTCAAACACTGGTGTAAGATCCACGCGGTGTGATGAGACCTTAGGGAAACGCTCTTTAAGCTGGGCAATATGCTCTTCTGCACGGGTCACTTGAGAGGCTGCTTGGTGAATCGGCATTTCCAAGCAGAGAGTTGGGTAGCCAGTCATGGCACAAAGTGTAGAGGTGACTCCTTAATCAATCCCTCCGCTCACTCCTAGCACAAAGCCATCAAGACCTGCGTTTTCAATATAGGACTTAAGCCATGAAACGATATGTTCGGTTACTTTATCTACTTGCATTTTTGGCCTTCTTTTAGCTTGATTTAACGTACCTTTGCCTAGCAAAATTACGGATTTTAAAATTTATTTTTGGCCTTCGCGTTATACGATTATGAATATCCAGAAATCTATAATGAAATCGAGTTTTTATTGGGGTCTTGGCTTGGTTTTTGGCCTGCTTTTTTCCTGTGCCGATTCGCCTGAGGTGAAGCCTGAAGTATTGGACATTGCCATGCAAACTGAGCTTGTTCGATTCGATCTGGAATTCGATCGCGCTCAAGAATCAGAGATTCCCAAATTAAAGACTAAGTATCCGCGTTTGTTTCCGCAGCAATACCCAGACAGTTTTTGGGTAGCTAAAAAACGCGACACCTTATTACAGGCTCTAGCTCGAGAGGTTCAGGCAGCATTTCCTGATTTCACCCAGCAAGAGGAAGAGCTCAATCTGCTTTTTAAACATATAAAGTATTACTTCTCAGATTTTCAAGCGCCTACAATATTTACTGTTATTTCAGAAGTTGATTATAAGGATCCTGTACTCTGGGCTGGAGATCAAATGAGCATTGGCCTAGACAATTATTTGGGAGCTGATCATCCTTTTTATGAAGGGATTCCTTTATATATATCAGCAAATATGAAGTCGGATCAGATCGTGGCAGACGTTGCGAATCTGGCCAGTCGGGCTTATGTTCCACCAGCCAGAAACCGCAGTTTCTTAGGACAGATGCTCTACCACGGCAAGTTACTTTATTTACAAACCTTATTGATGCCGTTAGAATCTGAGTCAACGCTAATGGGGTATTCAGATGCTCAATACCAATGGGCCACTGAGAATGAGATGGACATCTGGCGTTACTTTGTGGAGCGAGAAGTACTCTATGATACCAATCCTAAACTGTTGAATCAGTTTATCAATCCGGCACCTTTTTCCAAGTTCTATTTAGAGATAGACAACGAATCTCCAGGTCGTATAGGTCGCTATATGGGCTTACAAATGGTGAAAGCATTCGCGGAAAACACAGACAGCTCTTTAGCAGAAATATTAACAACACCTGCGGATCAATTGTATCAGCAGTCCAAATACAAACCCAAAAAGTAATGGCGAACAATCACACTTCAGAAATCTCTTTTAAAGTTGAATTAGACGAGAACAGAATCCCTGAGAAAATTCATTGGAGTGCTGCCGATGGCGGTGTGACCGATCAAGAATCTAAGGCTGCGCTAATCTCTGTTTGGGATCCTAAAGGAAAAGAGGCTTTGCGCATTGATCTTTGGACCAAAGACATGCCTGTTGAGGAAATGAAGGTTTTCTTTTATCAGACCTTGCAAGGGATGGCAGGCACCTACAAACGCGCCACCAATGATGATAAAATGGCTGATACCATGCTGGATTTTGTGGATTATTTTGCCGATAAAACTGGCATTAAATAAGCCTTATGCAGTCAGAGCGCGCCTTGCACTTTGTTTATAATGCCGATTCCGGCACGCTCAATGCAGTTAAGGACAGTTTGCATAAATGGTTATCGCCAGAAACTTACGATTGCGACCTTTGTGCACTTACGCACGATGCTTTTCAAGAAAACAAAGCCTGGAAAGCTTTTCGCGAATCGGCAGATATTCCCATGCATTTTCACCATCGGGATGAATTTGAAAAAACCTTCCGTTCTAAGTGGCTTCCCAAATACGATTTCCCAGCGGTTCTTTTAGCCTCTGAGCACGGCTTGGAATTGATAATCCCTGCTGATGAACTTAAAGTCCTCAACGAAGTTGATGCGCTTATTGCAGTGGTCAAAGAAAAGTGGGCGCTTTACAGCTGAGATTCTTCAGCGATCTCTTTGTTTATCGTATCGATATAATCCAGTAACTCTTCTGCTCCTAGGCGTTTAGAGCTCGAGGTGATGAAGTAGGGTGGTAGGCTTTCCCAAGTTTGCAGCAGGCGTTCCAAGTAAAGGTCTACATTGCGTTTTAGCGCATTGGGTTTGAGCTTATCCGCTTTGGTGAAGATGATTCCGAAAGGCAAATTATTCTCGCCCAGCCATTGCATGAATTCCAGATCAATAGGCTGTGGATCGTGGCGGCAATCCACCAATACAAAACCCATTACCAATTGTCTGCGGCGTTCAAAGTACTGCGTGATAAACTTCTGAAAGGTTTTTTTGTCTGATTTAGACACGCGCGCATATCCATAGCCGGGTAAATCTACCAAATGCCAATTCTCATTGATCAAAAAGTGATTGATCAGTTGTGTTTTCCCGGGCCTCCCGGAGGTTTTTGCCAAGCTCTTTCTGTTGGTCAACATATTGATCAATGATGACTTCCCGACGTTAGATCGGCCAATAAAGGCGTATTCCGGCAAATTGCTTTTCGGGCATTTGGCAACATCGCTGTTGCTCATCACAAAAGTTGCGGACTTAATATCCATGAGGTAGGTTTATAGCTGACGCTCTTTGAGCCAGGTATGCAGTAGTTCGTTGAATCGATCCGGATGCTCCATCATGGCAGCGTGTCCGCATTTATCGATCCAATAAAGGTTCGAATCTGGCAAGAGCTCGTGGAATTCCTCAGCTACATTTGGCGGTGTAACGTTGTCGTTCTTTCCCCAGATAATACAGGTTGGATTGGGCATATTTGGAAGATCCTTTGCCATATTGTGTCTGATGGCGCTCTTGGCAATAGCCAAGGTACGGATCAACTTATTACGATCATTTACGGTAGCGTATACCTCGTCAACGATCTCTTTCGTCGCAACTTTTGGATCGTAAAATACATTCTCAGCTTTTTGCTTGATGTATTCGTAATCTCCTCGTTTTGGATAGCTTTCTCCCATAGCGCTTTCATACAATCCAGAACTACCAGTGATTACCAATCCTTTGATCTTCTCCGGATAGAGTTTTGTGCACAACAGCCCGATGTGGCCTCCAAGTGAATTTCCTAAAAGAATAACCTGCTCATCTCCAATATGATCAATGAAATCAGAGACATAAATAGCCAATGTCTTCACATTGGTTTTTAGCAAGGGCATGGTGTAGATAGGCAATTCCGGGATCAGGATTTTGTATCCAAAATCGGGGAAGTATTCAGTAACTGCCTCAAAGTTAGAAAGCCCGCCCATCAATCCATGAAGGATAATTACCGGGGTCCCTTCTCCTTTCTCAAGGTAGCTGAATTTGCCTTCTTTTTTTAATTCGTGAGCCATTCGGTTGCTGCTAGTTGACTGTCGCAAATATAGGTAATATTCAGGGAATACATCGGGGGCTTGGTCGGTCTAAAATACAACTAATTACAAGGGCTTCAAAGCCCTTGAGTATCTCACAATAAACAGCCAAAGTTCTGCGTTCAAAATATTAAAAATCAAAGGTTTATGCGGGTTTCTACACTAGGGTGGTAAAACTTATCAACAATGTGGTAAAATGTGGTAAATTGTGGTAAAATATTGATATATTTGACCAACTAAACAAATTTTTCCGGGAAATCTCGTGCTCAATCTCATTGGAACATACGATTGTAAAGCAGACGTGAAAGGTCGCGTAATGGTCCCTGCTGGTTTGAAGAAGCAACTGTCTCCTTCACTGGCGGATGGCTTTGTGATCAAGCGCGCTGTGTTTCAGCCTTGTTTGGAGTTGTATCCGATGAGCGAGTGGAATGCCCTGATGGATAAGATGAGTGGACTCAATCGGTTCAATAGAAAGAACAATGATTTCATTCGTCGATTTACCGCAGGTGTTCGAACGGTAGAGCTGGACAGCACCGGAAGATTGTTGATCCCTAAAGACCTGATGCAATTTGCAGGTCTGTCAAAAGAAATTGTAATTGCTTCGGCCATCACAATAGTTGAGATCTGGGACAAAGCCAAGTATGAAACCGCGATTGCGGATGCAGCGAATGACTTTGCCGATCTGGCCGAAGAGGTAATGGGCGATACAGCGCATGATGTTGATGGAATATCATAAACCCGTTTTACTGGAAGAAACTGTAGCAGGACTTGATATCAAGCCGGCGGGAATTTATGTCGATGTAACTTTTGGAGGCGGTGGCCACTCGCGGGAGATTCTCAGCCGCTTGGATGAAAATGGCCGCTTGTTAGCCTTTGATCAAGATCCGGATGCCCAAGCTAACATCATAGATGATCCTCGGTTTACCTTAATTCCTGAAAATTTTAGATTCCTCAAACGCTTCCTGCGTTTTCACGGGCACAAGCAAGTGGATGGCATTTTAGGAGATTTTGGAGTTTCTTCTCATCAATTCGATCAAGCTGAGCGCGGATTCTCAACCCGTTTCAATGCGGAGTTGGATATGCGTATGAATCAAAAGGCTGGCCTTTCTGCTAAGGATTTGGTCAATGGTGCTTCTGAAGCTGAACTCACCCAAATACTCAGAAAGTATGGCGAGCTGCGTCCTGCAGCTGGTATGGCCAGATTGATCGTTGCGCGCAGAGAACAAGGCGAGATCGCTGATACTCAAACGCTCAAAGAAACTCTGAGGCGATTTATACCTCGCAATAAAGAACACAAAATCATGGCGCAGGTCTTTCAGGCTTTGCGTATAGCCGTAAACGATGAGTTAACTGCCTTGGAGGAATTCCTGATGCAGACTCAAGAGGTGTTAAAACCTGGTGGTCGCCTA
>NZ_JABSPU010000105.1 GCF_013214815.1 Gilvibacter sp. | reverse complement strand
ATAACGGATTCCGTTTACTTGGAATTCGCGACGGCTTGTTTGAATTGCCTAAGGTTGAGAACCTGGCAGACTTAAATGAAGTCAAGGCAGAACTGGATAAGATCAGTTTGCCAAACATCCGCATCATTTTAAGCGGAACCGGAAAAGTTGCCAAAGGCGCCAAAGAGATATTAGATCATTTGCAAATTCGCGAGGTCACAGACGCTGATTTTCTGTCCAAGTCTTATGATGAGCCTGTTTACTGCATGATAGACGTTACCGAATACAACAAACGCACCGATGGCGCACCTATGGACAAATATGCGTTTTATGCAGATCCAACGGGTTATGAAAGTGATTTGATGAAGTACGCCAAGGTGAGTGATATGTTCATCACAGGACATTTCTACGGAGATGGAGCGCCGTTTTTATTCACTCGTGAAGATGCGCGTCACCCAGATTTCAATATCAATTTAGTGAGTGATGTATCTTGTGATATTGACGGTCCAATCGCTTCAACGATTCGACCTTCAACCATAGCCGATCCTTTTTACGGATACGATCCGCAATCCGAATCCGAAGTTGACTTTAAAACTCCAGGTGCTATCGCTGTTATGGCCGTAGATAACTTGCCTTGTGAGTTGCCTAAAGATGCCTCAGAAGGCTTTGGGGATATGTTTATGGAGCATGTGATCCCAGCTTTTTTCAATGGCGATAAAGACGGTGTTTTAAAACGTGCCCGCATGACGACTCAAGAAGGTACGCTGACCGAGCGTTTTGCTTATCTGCAAGATTATGTAGACGGAAAGGAGTAATCAAACAATAAAAAATTGAAAAGCCCAATACTTTAGATAGCATTGGGCTTTTTTTATTAGATGTACTTAGGGTTTAATTCCCGTACAATTCTTTAGAAGCTTCTTCATATTTATCGCCAGCAATCCATACAGGGGTCTTAGGATCGTTTCCAATAAGTCTGCCCGCTAACACATAAGACTTAAAGAACTTTTCTAGATAGTCAAAATTAAGGCCGTCCGCTTCATCCGCTGGGCGGTGGTAATATTTCATGAGTTGGCCGTCAAAGGCATCAAATCCTAAACTAAAAGTAGGAGCAGGAATTCCTTTGCGGGCAAAATTGACATTATCAGAACGGTCAAAAAGTCCTCCAGAGTCTGCAGTTGGATCATCAACAGCTTCTAAACCATAAGCCTTGCAGGCAGCAACAATGTGCGCTTTGGCAGTGGTACGTGCTAGCCCAACTATAGTGGCCAAGTCCGTATTGTTGTATCCCGCATTATCACTGTTAAAGCAATACACCATTTGATTCAAAGGCAAAACGGGGTGATCTACATAGTATCTGCTCCCCAAAAGTCCTTTTTCTTCTCCAGTAAAAAGGATGAATAGTGCCGACCTCTTGGTTGGGTATTTGGCTAAATTTTTCGCCATACTCAAAACCGTGGTAACACCTACGGCATTGTCTCGAGCTCCATTATAGATAGTATCTCCACTACCGTCTGGAGCACCCACACCAACATGGTCGTAATGACCACTATAGATGATGAATTCATCCTTTAACTCAGGATCGGTGCCTTGAATCCAACCTACAACATTGTAGCTGTTAAATAGCTCCTTTTCGTTTTTGACCATATTCAAGCTTCCGGAATGTGTGTCCTTTTCAGCAAGTGCCGTCGCTCGGGAATGGCCAATATCTTGTATCCAAACAAATGGAATGGACTCCGCTTCTGTTTCATTGTTTGCCAAACGAACTCCAGAACCGTTGAACTGTTGTTCAATAAATCCCCAGATCTGATCATTGGCATCTAAGAGTTCGACTACACCTAAAGCGCCTTTACTGGTAGCTAGTTCAATTTTTTCGCTCACAAGGTCAAAGGCATCTTGAGTGCTGTTGGCGGTTTCACTTCCAGACCGAACCAAAACCATCTTACCCTGAACATCTTTTCCTTGATAATCCTGTTCAAGTCCGTAGCCCATGAAAATGAAGGCTCCGTCATAACTTATATCTGCTTGGCGCATGGCCACTAAACGGGTCATGGCATCACCTCCTATTGCTAGCGCAATGGATTCTGGTGGAAAACTGCGTTGCATGGGAACCGCCTGCAGATAACTCCCAGTTGCTGGATCTGGCTGCGCTCCGTATCCTCTTAGTTGGTTGGCCAAATAGGAAGCGGCAATATCGTTTTCTGCTGTTCCGGTTTCACGACCTTTTAAAAAATCGTCTGCCAAGAAGTAAATGGGACCTTCAATGCTGGGTCTATCTGTGGTTTCATTGACCAAACTGACCTCATCTTGCGCATGCAAGGATAAACTGGACAAGAACAAGCATAGAATTGATAAAGTTTTTCTCATGATGAATGTTTTGATTTAGTGCTTTAAAAATAGTCAATTCATCGGGGATGAGGCGAGGTCTATCGACATATTGAGAGGAATTATCATTTCTTTAAGTATGTTTTGTTTAATAAATATTAACTTTGTTTAAACAAAATTTTGAAATGAAAACATTCTTAGTTATCGGAGGTACTAGTGGTATAGGCGCAGCCCTTGTTAAAATGCTCAGTGAGCAAGGAAATAAGGTGATTGCCACCTATAACACAACTACCCCAGAACCCATCAATAATGTAGCGTTTCATCAGTTGGATGTTACTGATGAACAGGCCAGCTTCCCGGAGCTTCCTGAAGCTATTAATGGTTTGGCATATTGTCCAGGTGCTATCGCACTTTTGCCTTTCAAGCGTTTAAAGAAAAGCAATATGCAAGCGGATTTTGATCTGCAAGTTGGAGGAGCAGTTCGCGCCATTCAGCACGCATTGGAACCCTTAAAAAATGGCAACGGCTCTGTGGTGATGTTTTCAACGGTGGCTGTTCAGTCTGGCTTTAACTTCCACACTCAAGTGGCTATGTCTAAAGGAGCTATTGAAGGCTTAACGCGTGCTTTAGCTGCGGAATTGGCACCAACGGTTCGTGTAAACGCGATTGCTCCATCTATAACAGATACACCTTTGGCTTCTCGATTGCTAAATTCCGACGAGAAAAAGGCAGCCAATGCTAAGAGGCATCCGTTGCAAAAAATTGGCGAGCCGGAAGATATTGCGAAGGCAGCTTCATTTTTACTCAACGATTCTTCCAGCTGGATCACGGGCCAAGTGCTGCAAGTAGATGGCGGAATCTCCACCTTAAAAGTTTAAATCATGTTTGGATTATTTAAAAAGAAATCAGAATTGGAAAAGCTCAGTGAAGCTTATGCCAAGGCTATGGCCGATGCGCAGCGCCTTTCAACTTCTAACAGAAAGGCCAGCGATGAAATGTATGCCAAAGCGGAAGAGATCAACAAAAAGATTGACGCCATACAGAACGCCAACTAATGGGTTTTTACCAATTTAAACGCACTCAAAAAATACCTGCTACTGTTGATGAGGTGTGGGATTTTATTTCCTCTCCGGCCAATCTCCAGGAGATCACTCCAGATCATATGGGATTTGAGATCACCTCAGGAGATCTGCCTGAGAAAATGTATCCGGGAATGATCATCAGCTATGTGGTGAAGCCTCTAATGGGGATACCCATGACATGGGTAACGGAGATCACTCAAGTGATTGACAAGTCTTATTTCATTGACGAACAGCGCGTAGGCCCTTATAAAATTTGGCACCATCAGCATTTCATTGAACCGATTGAAGGTGGAGTTTTGATGCGTGATATAGTTTCTTATCAACCGCCACTTGGGATTTTAGGTTCAATCATGAACAGCTTGGTGATTCGTAAAAAGTTGGAGGAGATCTTCAATTATCGCGTTGAAGCTGTCGATAAACGTTTTGGAGCATTCAAATGAGTTTAGACGAAAGAGCAATAGACCGAATCATTGAAATGGCTTGGGAGGACAGAACTCCTTTTGAAGCCATTGAGGCGCAGTTTGGACTTCCAGAAAAAGAAGTGATCAAACTCATGCGTCGCGAACTCAAACGCTCCAGCTTTAACCGTTGGCGCAAGCGCGTCAACAGCGGAGTGAGTCAAAAACACCTCAAAAAACGCAATCCAGAAATAGACCGATTCAAATGCAGCCGACAACGACAAATAACCGGAAACAAGATCAGCAAACGCTAGACTTTCCTACCGATTTTGATGCTATACAGAAACGGGTAGAGGCCATTCGCCCAAAACGCTATGCAAAAACTCGCAATTTCATCAATGGTGATGTGACTTATCTGTCCCCCTACATTTCTAGAGGAGTCATTTCTACTAAATTCGTTTTAGATTTTTTAAAGTCCGAAGGCTACAAGAAATACGAGATCGAGAAGTTTGTACAAGAATTGGCCTGGAGAGATTATTGGCAAACCATTTGGAAGGATCAAGGCGATGCGATCAATAAAGATTTTAAACGTGCCCAACCCGATGTAAAGCACCACCAAATGGTATCGGCTGTTGATCAAGCAGAGACTGGAATTGAAGCTATTGATCGTGCTATTGAGCAGTTGTACGATACGGGCTATATGCACAATCACATCCGCATGTATACTGCAGCCATAACTTGTAACCAAGGTGGAGCGCATTGGAAACAGCCAGCCCGTTGGATGTATTATCATCTGTTGGATGGCGATTGGGCGAGCAATGCTTTAAGTTGGCAGTGGGTTGCCGGTAGCAATGCTGGAAAAAAATACATTGCCAATCAGGACAATGTGAACAAATACACCTTCAGTAAACAAAAAGGTACTTTTCTGGATGTGACTTATGAAGCCCTTGCGGAGCTCGATGTGCCTGAGGAACTTTCCCAGCGCAGCGATTGGAAGCTGGAAACTCCCTTACCAGAAACAAGAGCTTTGCAGATTGATGAATCCATGCCTACCGCAGTTTACAATTATTACAATATAGATCCGCAGTGGTTGGATGATCAGAAAATGAATCGCATCATGCTTTGGGAACCGGAAGTCTTTGAGAAGTATCCTGTGGGCCAAAAAGCAATCGACTTTGCTGTGGCTTTAAGCAAGAACATCCCAAACATACAGCACTATGTGGGCAGTTTTAAAGCTCTTGAGGCCGAGCTGGGTAGCTCTAAGATCCACTACAAAGAACATCCTTTAAATACAGACTATCGCGGCACAGAACACGCACGTGATTGGATGACCAGCGTTCAAGGAACCCACCGCTCTTTCTTTGCTTTTTGGAAAAAAGCGGAAAAAGAGTTGCGCTTTTGAGTAAACCACCAATCAATATTGTTTGGTTAAAACGCGACCTGCGCTCGCAGGATCACGAACCGCTAGCCGCTGCGGAAGCAGCGGGCTTGCCTTATATTATCCTTTATCTCTTTGAACCGACTTTATTGAAGCATCCGGAATGGAGCTTGAGGCACAATCAGTTTGTGTTGGGTTCTTTGGAGGATTTAAAAAAATCATTTGCCAAGCAGCAAAGAGCACTTTCCATTTGTTATGCGGATGCGGTCCTTGTTTTGAGTGAGCTCTTGGAATCCTATGTGGTTGAGCAGTTGTTTAGCTACCGTGAAAGCGGCGTGCAACTGACTTGGGATCGTGATAAGGAGGTGGCTCAACTTTGCATTGACCACAATATTGAGTGGCAGGAGTTTCAGCGAGAAGGTGTGTTGCGAGGCATTCAAAATCGGGACGGTTGGGACAAGCAGTGGTATGTCAAGATGCATT
>NZ_JABSPU010000104.1 GCF_013214815.1 Gilvibacter sp. | reverse complement strand
ATTGTCTACCAGACTTGGGGAGATATTTACAATATGCCAGGAACGGCCTATGATATTTTAGGCGCTTTGAACAAAACCTATACAGATAGAGATGGACGTACCTTTACAGTACGTGCAGAAACCTTTAGCGCCAATCCCATGACGGCTTCCAATGACCTGGCCAATGATTATCCATTGATCATAGGAACTCAAGGTCACGCCATGGTCTTAACCGCCCTAGAATACGACAGAGATCAATTCGGCAACGGAAACGTAGTCAACGCCATTGTTAGAGACCCATGGCCCTTCAGCCCAGGCAAACGCTACCTCTCCGCCCAGGAATGGTATAACACCAGCCTTTTAGTGCGTATCAGGGTTTATAATTAATTTCTCTCTTTCAGCTGAATAGCTGGCCGCCTGCCACGGTAAAACGAGGTTTGTTCGGTTCGAGGTCTATTGATCAATTTAAACCCGTCCCACCGTATCGATAACAAAACACGCCGTTAAAAATTCTGAGATTGCGGAAGAATTTAGGCGGGTTTTGTGGTTTCTGGCAATATTGATAAAACAGTTTCTAGTTGCAGTAAAAAATCGATTCCGGGGGGACTAGATTTTTTGGATACTTTTTCATCAATGGAAAAAGTATCTACAAGAAAAAAGGAAAAGGTCAAAAGACTTTTTTGCGGTACTTCACTCACAATGTCCACTGGACATTGCTCTTTCAGTAGTTTCATCAATGGAAAAAAGGATGAATAAAGGTGCAAGGACTAGTCCTTGAAAATTAAAATGTCATCTCGATACATTGACGAACGATGTTTCGCAGAAACCAAACATCCGGTGGATGTTTGAGTGAGGCACCCGCGTTAGCGGAATAGACTATTTACTTTTTATAAGCCTCTTCTATCACAGCCGTAATATCGGCATCATTGGCAATGAAAGGATCTAAAAGCTCTTTTTTACACTCTTCCATAAGGGCATTTGCGATCTCCATCTGCGCTTCAGAAAGGCTGGCTTGCGCCATAAGATCAATGGTGCCAGAATCTATTCCTTTCGCCACCGCACATTTGTAAATGCGCTGGCCGTAATCGCCTTGCGTCGCGCGATCTTTAAAGAGATAATCCTGCAATTCCCCGTCTTCATAAAGGGCTACAAAGGAATAATCGCTTTGCCCCAGGACCTCATAAACGGTTTGAACCATGACATTGAGTTCGCCAAATTGCTCGCGGTAAGCCTGAGAAACCTGAGCAGAAACAGCATCTTTCATCTCACTCATTTTCAATTCGGCTTTATAACCTGCTTCTGCTACGTCCTGATCCGAATCGTTGATCTGCTTGCTTTTTTCCTTTAGGGCGATGAACTCCGGATTGCTATCCAGCGCCGTTTCCATACTGTCTGTATAGACCTTAAATGCCGCTTGTTTGGCTTTAAAATCAGGCACAGCCAAATTGCTAAGGTAACCAAAATCTGCACGCGCCCCTTTGGTTTGGGCCTGCAGGCTAGATCCAAAAATCAGTAGACAGAGGGCAAAAACAATCCGATTCATAAACGTAAATATCTGGTGTCTAAGATAACGAAAATGCTCCCGCTTAAATTGTTTGGATGATTCTGTCAGACAAAATTGAAATGTCCCACCGCATCGATAACAAAACGAGCCGTTAAGAATTCTGAGATTGCGGAAGAATTCAGGCGAGTTTTGTGGTTTCCAGTCTAATTGTCGGTTCAGCAAGACTCTTTGGTGAAAAATCGATTCCGGTGGGACTAGATTTTTTGGATACTTTTTTATCGATGAAAAAAGTATCAGAATAAAAAAGAAAGGTCAAAAGACAGATAGTGAAACTTAAAGACATCTCGATACATTGGCGAACGATGTTTCATAGAAACCAAACATCCAGTGGATGTTTGAGTGAGGCACCCGCGAAGCGGCAAGCACTATTCTCAAAGATGTCATCTCGATACATCGTCGCCACTCGATGTCCGAATCGTTAAATATCAATTTCAGAAAAAGAAGTAATCACGCTATCCGCAAGCCTGTAATCCTGCCCTGTAGAATGCGCTGAATTAAAAGCATAACAATAAATTCCCGCAGCTTTTGCGGCCTTTATTCCGTTGGTGGCATCTTCAATCACAAAACAATCCTCTGGTTTATGACCAGCCATTTGCGCCGCTTTTTGAAAGATCTCCGGATGTGGTTTGGACTTGGGCAGGTCTGCGCCAGAGATCTTCCCTACGAAATACTGGTCCAACTCAAACCGATTGAACACTCTTTTGATGTTTTCCATAGAGGCTGACGAGGCTACAACCAGCTTTAATCCTGACTCATGAAAACGGATCATGGCATCTCTTACGCCATCAATGAGTTGCAAGTTTGGACTGTTGTCAAAGAGTTCGTAGAAGTACATACGCTTAAGACGCGTCAGCTCCTCGGCAGACTCTGCAGTATTGAACTGTGAAACCAATTCATCACTGATCTCTTTGGTGGATCGGCCCGTAAAACTCTCGTAGAGTTCGTCGGAGACTTCAATGCCTACCTTTTCAAACATTTTAAAATAGGCCTCATGGTGCAAGGGTTCAGAATCAATGATCACCCCGTCCATGTCAAAGAGTACAGCTTTAGCGTTTTTCATATGACGAAAATACAAGTTCTTTAGGATATTGTGATTTTACGAATCCTTCCGGTCATCGAGTGATTCGAATGCAATGAGAATTGTATCGAGATGACATTTTGGTTATCTTACTAAATGTATTACTCCCATATTACCTCAAAACATGGGATTCCTATACATACTCAAATGCTCCGACAGTTCTCTTTATGTCGGAAGCACAAACAATATCAATGCTAGATTTATTCAGCATCAAAACGGAATAGGTTCAGCATATACCCGAAGAAGAAGGCCAGTGAAATTGATTTTCATTCAACAATTCACTTCGTTAGAAGAGGCATTTTGGACAGAAAAAAAGATTAAAAGATGGAGCAGAAAAAAGAAGCTCGCACTTATTCAATCTGAATTCAATCGATTGGTTGAATTTTCAAGAAAAACAATGTAGATGTTATCTCGATATATTGGTGAACGATGTTTCGAAGAAACCAAACATCCGGCGGATGTTTGAGTGAGGCACCCGCGAAAGCGGCAGACGCTATTTACGAAAATGTTATCTCGATACAATTTGCCTGCCTCCTTCGCTAAAGCTTCGGAGGTCGAGGCGGCAAATCACTCGATAACCTTACCGAACGTTATTTTTATAGAAAATCAGAAGTCCAGTGGACTTCTGAGTGAGGTAGCCGTGGAAGCGGAAAGCGAATAAAGATGTTATCTCGATACAATTTGCCCATGGCAAATCACTCGATAACCGGAACAGTAGTAATTTTCGGTCCTTTGAAAAGCTCAAACATCATCAAATCATTAAGACTCCTGATAAACCCTGATTCCAAAGGAATTTTGAGCAAAATTCCTTAATTTCGCTCCCTTATTCGAAAAGACCTATAAATGAGCGCGAAATTTGCTGAATATAAAGGACTTGACCTTCCCAAAGTTGCGGAAGAAGTACTTGATTTTTGGAAGCAAAACCAAGTGTTTGAACAGAGTGTGACCAGCCGTGAGGACGGAGAACCGTTTGTGTTCTTTGAAGGACCTCCATCGGCTAATGGATTGCCTGGCATTCACCACGTAATGGCACGCGCCATTAAGGATATTTTTTGCCGATACAAGACCCAAAAGGGTTACCAGGTTAAGCGTAAAGCGGGTTGGGATACCCACGGACTTCCTATTGAGCTGGGCGTGGAGAAAGAACTCGGCATTACCAAAGAAGACATTGGTAAAAAGATCACTGTAGAAGAGTACAACGCTGCTTGTAAAAAGGCTGTGATGCGCTATACAGACGTTTGGAACAACATGACCGAACGTGTGGGTTATTGGGTAGATATGGACGATCCGTATGTGACCTATGAGCCCAAGTATATGGAAACCGTTTGGTGGCTTCTAAAGAACATCTATAAGCAAGATCTTTTATACAAGGGCTATACCATTCAACCGTATTCTCCTAAGGCAGGGACGGGATTGAGTTCACACGAGCTGAATCAGCCGGGAACTTACCAAGACGTTACTGATACTACCGTTGTGGCTCAGTTTAAAGCCATCACCGAGACTTTGCCAGCCAAACTGCAGCAGTATACTGATCTGCATTTCTTGGCTTGGACGACTACTCCTTGGACGCTTCCGTCAAACACGGCTTTGACTGTTGGGCCTAAGATCGAGTACTCGGTTGTGAAGACCTACAATCAATATACTTTTGAGCCCGTGACTGTGGTCTTGGCGACTGCCTTGATCGGGAAACAGTTCAGCGGCAAGTTTGAAAAAGCAGAAGACGCAGCTGCGCTTGCAGCCTATGAAGCTGGAGCTAAAAAAGTGCCTTATTTGGTGGTAGACACCATTGTAGGTGCTGATTTGGTGGAGAGCCGTTATGAGCAATTGCTCACTTACGCCTTGCCAAATGACAATCCACAAGACGCCTTCCGCGTGATCTCTGGTGATTTTGTGACCACAGAAGACGGTACAGGTATCGTACACACTGCCCCGACTTTTGGTGCAGACGATGCCAAGGTGGCCAAAGAGGCTAGCCCTGAGGTGCCGCCTATGTTGGTTAAAGATGAGAACGACAACTTAGTGCCTCTAGTAGATCTGCAAGGACGCTTCCGTCCAGAAGTGGGTGAATTGGGCGGCAAGTATGTCAAGAACGAATATTACACGGATGGGGAAGCGCCAGACAAAAGCGTAGACGTAGAGCTGGCCATCATCCTGAAGACCGAAAATAAAGCCTTTAAGGTGGAGAAGTATGTGCACAGTTATCCAAACTGTTGGCGTACGGACAAGCCTATTTTATACTATCCTCTGGACAGCTGGTTCATTAAAGCGACTGCTTTTAAAGACCGCATGTTTGAACTCAATCAGCAGATCAACTGGAAGCCTAAAGCGACTGGAGAAGGTCGTTTTGGAAACTGGCTATCCAATGCCAATGACTGGAACTTATCACGTTCTCGATTCTGGGGAATTCCATTACCGATCTGGCGCACTGATGACGGCAAAGAAGAGCGCATCATAGGTTCTGTAGCAGAACTCAAAGACGCCATGGCAGAAGCAGTGAGCGCTGGTTTTATGGAAGCTGATCTGTTTGCCGACTTTGTTGTGGGCGATATGAGTGAGGAAAATTACGCCAAAGTAGACCTGCATAAAAATATAGTAGACCAGATCACCTTGGTGAGCCCATCGGGCAAGCCGATGAAGCGTGAATCTGATTTGATCGACGTTTGGTTTGATTCTGGTTCTATGCCGTATGCCCAGTGGCACTATCCTTTTGAGAACAAAGAGATGGTAGAGAACACCTGGCGCAAGGCAGATTTCATTGCTGAGGGAGTGGACCAGACCCGTGGTTGGTTCTATACCTTGCACGCCATTGCTACCATGACCTTTGATGACGTGGCTTATAAGAACGTAGTGTCAAACGGTTTGGTTTTAGACAAGAACGGACAAAAGATGTCCAAGCGTTTGGGCAATGCCACTGATCCATTTGAAACCTTAGACAAATACGGACCGGATGCTACCCGTTGGTATATGATCCAAAATGCAAACCCTTGGGACAACCTCAAGTTTGACATTGACGGTATCGGTGAGGTTCGCAATAAATACTTTGGGACGCTTTACAATACCTACAGCTTCTTTAGTCTGTATGCCAACTTGGACGGCTTCAATTACAGCGAGCCAGATGTGCCTGTGGCAGACAGACCAG
>NZ_JABSPU010000103.1 GCF_013214815.1 Gilvibacter sp. | reverse complement strand
GGTTTGTACACAAGCACCGATGCAGGCAATTCCTGGACCTTTGATGACACGCTCCCCATTACCCAGTTTTACCGTATAAAAGCGGATCCGCAGAACAGCGACAGACTCTATGGAGGCTCGCAGGACAACAGTACCTTTAGAACTACCACTGGAGGCCTTAGCGACTTTACTATCATTACCGGTGGAGACGGCTTTCAACCGCTCATTGATCCAACGGATAGCGGAACTATTTACACCCTTGCCCAACGTGGATTCTTGCAAAAGTCCATTGATGATGCAGCCAGTTTTAATGTAGTGTTGAGCGGTGTAGATGGCTCTGAGCGCAAGAATTGGGATACGCCCATAGTCTTTGACCCGGCAAACAGCAATATTGTTTACTATGGAGCCGAGCGACTGTATAAATCGGTAGACGGAGCGATCAACTGGAATGCGATCAGCCCTATTTTACACGATGGTCCTTACCCGGGTAACAACGGCTTTGGAACTTTGACGAGCATAGGTGTTTCTGCCTTTGATTCAGATAAGATCATTATTGGTTATGACGACGGGAATATTTGGACCACCACTGATGGTGGGAGCAATTGGACGCAGGTTTCAACTGCTTTGCCAGACAGATGGGTAACCAAAGTGCTCACCTCTCGTTTTGATGCCAACACCCTTTATGTGACCCTTTCTGGTTATCGTTTTGGAGAAGATAACGGGCATGTTTATAAGAGTACGGACTTTGGTGCAACTTGGACCAATATTGGCACTTCATTGCCGGATATTCCTGTGAATGACATAGTACAAGACGCTTTTGGAAACTTATTTTTAGGGACCGATATTGGTGTTTTAGGTTCTGAAGATGAAGGGACCACTTGGGTTCCTATTGGAGCTAATATGCCTGCTGTCGTGGTAACTGATCTGGATATTCATGAGGCTGACGAATTGCTTTTCGCAGCGACTTACGGAAGATCCAGTTATAAATTAGACATTAGTGTGAATGTACTAAGCACGGATGAATTCACTGCGGATGCGGAGCTGATCTTAGCGCCGAACCCAGTGAACGGGCTTTTGAACATAACGAGTTCTCTGCCTTTGCAGGATGCTTCTGTTAGCGTTTACAATGCTCTAGGGCAAAAGGTTTTAGAGTTACCATTTTCTCAATCCATAGATGTTAGCGAACTGCAGGCAGGCGTGTACTTTTTACAACTTACAAGCGCTGAGGGAACACAGACCAAGCGTTTTATAAAACGATAAGCTATAAACTATCAGCAGACATTAGATTGGCTCTTTGCGCAGCTTCCTATGTACCAAAGGGTCGGGGGCGCTGCGTATAAGATCGATCTTTCCAACACTCGAGCGCTATGCGAGCATCTCGGGAATCCCGAGCAGGGTTTTAAAAGTATTCACGTTGCGGGAACCAATGGCAAAGGATCTTGCAGTCATATGCTAGCCTCTGTTTTAATGGCGGCCGGATACAAGGTTGGTTTGTACACCTCTCCGCATTTAAAGGACTTTAGAGAGCGTATTAAGATCAATGGAAAGCCTATTGGCAAGCGAGCGGTTGTTCAATTTGTAGCGGCTCACAAAGACTTTTTTGAGCAACAGCAATTGTCCTTTTTTGAGATGACTGTTGGTATGGCCTTTAAGTATTTTGAAGAAGAGCAGGTTGATATTGCCGTAGTTGAGGTAGGCCTTGGAGGCCGATTGGATTCTACCAATGTCATCAGTCCGGAGGTTGGAATCATTACCAATATTGGGTTTGATCATATGCAGTTTTTGGGCAATACATTAGAATCTATTGCTGCAGAAAAGGCAGGGATCATAAAACCGGGAATTCCAGTAGTCATAGGAGAAACTACACCTGAGACCAAAAAGGTCTTTAAGACCAAGGCTCAAGATGTGGGAGCGCCTATTTTTTATGCAGAAGATCACCCTTTTTCAAGCTATCCACTAGATCTCAAAGGTGATTATCAAAAACAGAATTCCAGAACGGTGCTAATCGCTTTAGAGCAATTGAAAAAAAGAGGTTTTAATGTTCCCGATGTTGCTATAAAGATGGGATTGAGCCAAGTCATTAAGACTACTGGTCTATTAGGACGATGGCAGCAGCTCGGTGAATCACCAACAATCATTGCAGATACGGCGCATAACAAAGAAGGCTTGACTATTGTGCTGAACCAGTTGAAAAATGCGAGCTATGACCAATTGCATTTGGTACTAGGTTTTGTCAGTGATAAAAAGGTGGCAGATTTAGTTGTGATGTTCCCGGAAAATGCTCGGTACTATTTCTGCCAAGCAAAGATTCCGCGCGCAATGGACGCTCAAGAATTGCGAACTATTTTTCAAGCTCAGGGACGTAACGGTAAGGTATACAGCAGTGTAGGTAGAGCTCTTGGGGCAGCAAAAAGAAAGGCTTCAAAAACAGATTTGATTTATGTGGGTGGAAGCACCTTCACCGTGGCTGAAGTAGTCTAAATTTTTCTTCAAAAAGTATTGCACCAATAAAAAAAGAACCTATATTTGCAACCGCTTAACAAAGCAAGGGCGCGTAGCTCAGTTGGTTCAGAGCACTTGGTTTACACCCAAGGGGTCAGGGGTTCGAATCCCTTCGCGCCCACAGCAAAACCCACCTCATTTGAGGTGGGTTTTTTCATTTGCAAAAAACCGAAAGCTTGCTTTCAGGTTTTTAAGCAAATGAAAAACAACCCGGGAGGGTTGTTTTGCTGTGGTAACTCCCTTCCGGATCATCGCGCGCAAGCGCGATAATCCCAGAAGGGGGCGCTCGGGATTCTATCGAACTCTTCTATTTAAACTGTCCTGTTGTTATCAAAATTTAGTGAAACTCACTTCCTGCGCGGCAAGCCGCATGCTTCGCTAAAAATGTCCACTGGACATTTTTTATACGCTCAGCAGTCTTCGCGCCCACTTAGATAATCTTCCAAAATAGTATGCTTTCATCAGAGCGAAGCGAGTAATCCCTTCTAATATAGGCCCGTTTTTGAATCGATAATCCCAGAAGGGGGCGCTCGGGATTCTATGGAATGAGTTCTTTTCCGCTTCGCGGCTACCTCCATCAAACATCCACTGGATGTTTGGTTTTGCGTTGCAAAACTTCATTGCGGTAACCTTCCGGATCATCGCGCAAAAGCGCGATAATCCAATTAGAAGGTGGTCGCGATTCGAGGGGCTTTAGTTTCTTATCACCAGCTTTTTGGTGATTTGTTGTGTGCTGCTTTTGATTGTTGCTAGATAAACTCCTGAGTTCAATGTTAATTCAAGATTGTTTTGACCCAATTGCAGTACTTGAGCATAGACTTCTTGCCCGAGAAGATTGTAAATCTTGAGTTCTGCGTTTGAGACCGCTCCAATCTCAATATTGAATTGGCCATTTGATGGGTTAGGATATATGCTTAAGACTTCATTGAAATCTACTTCAGTGACGTTGAGGACAGCACTGACGTTTTTGAACAAAAAAGATCCGCGTACTGGAGAACTGGTTGTGGTTCCGCCAATCACTATATCTAGTAGATCATCTCCATCAACATCCGCTACGGCGTGAGTAGAAAGATAAGCTCCTGTAAATTCACTTGATAGCGCAAAATTGTTTCCTCCGAGGTTTTCATATATGTGACTGAAGATATTCGGTAGACCGCCATTCGCAGAGCCAATTACAAAAATGTCTAAGTCCCCGTCGTTATCAAAATCGTGCATAGATGTTTCACCGTCTGCTGCTAAGCCAAGTATAGGCGCGTCGGTAAGTTGAGTGAATGTATTGTCTCCATTGTTGCGATAGAATTCAGTAATGAAATCGCCAGTGACACTACTGCCTGAAATAACGATATCTAAATCTTCATCGCCATCAGTATCTCCAGGGGCGATATCTCCGAACTCAACACCATTGAATCCAGCATCAACCACCAGTGAGAAGTCACCATTCCCATCATTAGTGTACAAACGCGTAACGGTGTTGTCTGAGCTATCCTTTCCGCAGATAATAAGATCCAGGTCATCATCGTCATCGTAATCAGATAAATCCAATACTCCGCCAACGCCGGTAACTCCCATAGTAGTATCTAAGCTAAAATTACCGTTGCCGTCGTTGATGTACTTTACAACATCTTCAATGCCACTGTGTCCGCCAGAAAATACTATGTCTTGGTCATCATCTCCATCAATGTCACCAAAGTTGAAATAGCCGTTTTCCAAACTCTCAAAGGGTGATCCCGTTACTTCGGTAAAGTTACCGTCACCATCATTGGTGTAAAGCTTGGTTAGCGCAATACCACCGCCGGTAAATCCAGAAATCAGGAGGTCAAGGTCGTCATCGGTGTCAATGTTCGCTAGGCCAATCTTGCTAACGCGAATATTCTCAATGCCGTGATCGTTTACTGCAGTAAAATTTCCTGCCCCGTCGTTGAGGTAAATTGTGGTTAAGGCACCGTGGGTAGTACCGTCGCTCATATTCCCTGATCCTGTTGCGATAAGGTCCATATCACCATCACCGTCAAGATCTGCAAATTCCATGTCTCCTGTGTCCGATCCTTGTAAGAAGGGTTGGGGATCTGCGAGTTCCATTTGTATGTTTTGGGCAAAAAGAAGGGAGCTGCCGCCCAAAATAAGGGCAGCCAGTAGGTTATACTTTTTCATAGTGTTTAATTGGTTAGCTCGTCAATAAAACAATCAAAAGACTCAAATTCCTACTGTCTTGATCTTATTGCAAGCCGAGTGAATTTCACGAAATTATTTATAAAGTCCAATTAATCAATTACTTGAGGTGTTTTTCCTTGCTTTAAATTAATTGACAATCCACCCAATCTGCTAACATGTGCATGAGTAAACCCAGACCGATATAGCGCAATGGATTCTTAAACAAAACAAGTAACAAATAACCTCCAATGGCATAATAGGTGTGCAGCGGATGAACGTTAATGCTGCAGCGGTTGGGATCAAATATAGGATCGGCTAAAAGGTGATCAAGATCGATCAACATGGTCGCCAGAAATATCAGATACGCCTTTTTCCAATCCTTTCTGTAAAAGAGCAGCGCCACCAATAAGGGGAAAATAAAGTGAAGGCCGTAATGGATTAGGGGGCGCAAGGATATATGAGATTTTTACTTTTCAAAATTAGGGTTTTATCCGCTTAAATCTATTGGCTATTCTTGCTCGGACTTGGTAGAATAAATATCTTTGTATTAAGGGTCATTAACTCAGTTGGTTCAGAGTGTTACCTTGACAGGGTAGAAGTCACTGGTTCGAATCCAGTATGACCCACATTAAGCACAATCCCAATGCATTTGCATTGGGATTTTTAGTTCTAGGCCACATTGAAAGTTTACTTTCATGAGTGGTCACGAACTAAAAATCTTAAAGGTGCGAAGCGCCTTTTTGAATTGTATTTACAGGAGTGCGGTTAGATGGATGCCTCAGGCAATCCAGATTACAGAAGCAGCGAAGCTGCATCTTAAGGATGCTATTTGCAACTTTGGCGATGATTGGATCACGACTAAAGGGAGTAATCCTATTGGCAATTTGTCGCTTTACTAAAAAAAATGTGTTTTCCGCTAACGCGGGTACTTCACTCAAATGTCCACCGGACATTTGATTTTGCTTTGCAAAATGTCGTTGCGTAAGGATCACGAGCGCAGCGAGTAATCCAAATCTCCGCGCCAGGGATTAAAGCGGCATCCTTTGTGCGAAGCGCAAAGATAAAGCAGAAAGCCCGGTCCTGTAGTGAACTTGTTCCACTACAGGGGGCGCCCAAAAATCACTCCTC
>NZ_JABSPU010000102.1 GCF_013214815.1 Gilvibacter sp. | reverse complement strand
GGGACATCGCCTTTCGGGGCACCACGATCGCCATCAACGGCGGCGCGGTAACCGGCACGGCTGATGAACCCGAGCGCAACGGAAACGGAGGGGCCTCGATTGCCACCGGCACCTTTGCCGATGTGGTATCGGCGGTCGGCCTGGATTTTACGGAGGATGCCGATGGGGCGTTTGCCATCCCTACCGGAAGCGACAACGGCTGGTACAATTACAACCCGGCCACCTTTACGATCAGTCCCATCCCAGGACGCATCTTGGTCATCCGCACCCACGACGGCCACTATGCCAAGGTGGAGGTCTTGAGTTATTATAGGGATGCCCCGGCCCAACCCGATGCCTTTGTGGACGAGTCACGGGTCTATACCTTCAACTATGTGTATAACCCCAACGTTGGGGATACGAATTTGGCGGAATAAACGAAACGGAAGGACGCCAGTCTTCCCTTTTTAAGTTTGAGTTTGTTAGCGACCGGGGGCGAAAGCCTCCGGTTTTTTGGTGTCCTAAAGCGACTAACCACTATCAAGATTTGTGGGTCGAAACCCCGTTTTTTGGGGAAACCATTTAAGATGAAAACCAAGTTGATATGGATCCCCATAGGAGTACTCTTGATGGGTTTTGCCCTGTACGATTTGTACGTTTTCTTGCAAGATGAGTTGACAGCTAGGATGTCGTGGATGCGGATTCTATCACATTTATCGGTTCCGTCTTTTGCAATGGGTTGTGGTTTTTACATCCTTTATGCCAAAATGAGTAAACGATAAGGTACCGTACATTGTTCAGGAACCATATTAAACAACACACTACTTATGATACAACTCCCTAAACCCCTCGCTTTTAGCATCTTCTTCTTGGTAACCTTTCTATTGGCCGATTCCTTGTTCGATGTATCTTGGGAGGCGGTCACCGCTACCAACTCCAGTTTTCGGGCAGCGTTCAAGGAACTTCGCGAACCGCTGGCTTTTGTGTTGTTGAGCCTGTTTTACATCCACTACTATGTGGGTATCCTTAAGCAGGAAAATTAGGAGAATCCATAGGCCCTTTCATCGCCTTTTCGTTCATTCCGTAAGAAAACCTTCGTTAAGAGCTTGATATTTAGAGGAAAACCCCAATTCTTTTACGGTTTTTCGTAACAAATTCAAAAATGCACTGGGTATCTTGGGAGGGTAAGAATACTTGAATCGGTCAGCTTTCGATGGAGATGCCATAGTACCAATAAAACCGAACGCGCAAAATGGAATTGTAATCAATGATGATATACAATTGTAAGGCTCAATTCTGGAAAAACTTTAATGCTCATTCTTCATGGGAATAAACATCTCAAAATAATGCTGTTCTTAAACATTTAAATGAAAAACAAAAACAACCATATTCTATACAGTCCTTCAGACATTTCTTCGCACAGCAACTGTAAACACCTTACTCAGCTTAACAAGCAACACGCTCGTGGTGAAATCGAAGATCCTGAAGTACTCACAAACAGGGTTGTGATTATGCTCCAAGAGAGAGGAATGGAGTTTGAAGCGAAACATCTTCAACAACTACGGGATGAAGGAATGGAGGTCATTGAAATCAGCAATGAAGATCCTCATGCTGAAAAGAAAACAATTGAGGCCATGTCTTCCGGTGCAGATGTAATCTACCAGGCGCGCTTGAAAGAAGAGGGTAAATGGAGTGGCTGGGCTGATTTCTTGATGAAGGTCGAAAGACCAAGCGACCTAGGAGATTGGTCTTACGAAGTTTGGGATACCAAATTGGCAAATGAAACTAAGGCTGGAACCATATTGCAAATAGGGCTCTATTCGGAATGTGTAGCCCAGATCCAAGGGATACCGCCAGAATATATGGGAGTGATCAAACCGGAAGGTAAAGAACAATATCGCTATGATGAACACGCAGCATATATCAGATTGGTAAAGCGAAATCTAGAAGATGCTATAACCAATGAATACGAAACCTATCCAGAACCTGTACACCATTGTGATATCTGTAGGTGGTGGAAGAATTGCAATGCGATTAGGAGAAAAGATGACCACCTGACCTTTGTTGCAGGCATGGGAAAATCTCAAATGAAAGAGTTTAGGCTAAATGATATTGATACACTTGAGAAAGTAGCCAACCTTTTGTTGCCTGTACCATTTGATCCTACCAAAGGTGCAAAAGAGACCTACAATAAACTACGAGAACAAGCGCGAGTTCAGAATGAAAGTCGCAATGCAGGTAATAAACCAATCTATGAGACGCTTGAAATTGAAGAAGGAAAAGGCCTAAATAAGCTACCGGAACCTTCAACAAATGATATCTATTTAGATTTTGAAGGTGACAGGATGGTTGATCCAGATGGACTTGAATATATGATCGGTTATGTACACAAAGACAAATACCATGCGTTATGGGCAAAAAATGAAAAGGAAGAAAAGGTCATTTTTGAGCAGTTTATAGACTTTGCAATTGCTTTAAAAGAAGAAGATCCAACACTTCACATTTACCACTACGCACCTTATGAAGTAACGGCCCTCAAACGGCTCATGGGTAAGTACGCGTCACGAGAAAACGAAATCGACACATTCTTACGGTCAAACACTTTTATTGACCTCCACAGCGTGGTAAAGCAGTCAGTGCGGGCGAGCGTGGAAAAATACTCAATCAAAGACCTAGAAAAATTCTTTGGCTATGAACGTAAAATGAACCTTCGAGAGTTGTCTAGCTTCAAATCGCAACTGGAGTTGCTGCTTCAAACCGGAAACATTGATAAACTGAGCAAAGAAACAGCGGATGCTGTACAACTTTACAATCAAGACGATTGTGAATCGCTAGTAAGGCTTCAAATATGGCTAGAAGAAATCAGAGCAAATCTAATTGCTGAGCGTGCAAACATTACCCGACCTGAAGATGTCGATGGTGATGCAAGTGACAATATCACCGCTCATCAAGAACGTATACAACCGATAATGGAAGCCTTGTTGGAAGCTATATCTCCTATAAAAGCTGAACGTACCAACATTGGACAGGCTCGATTTATACTAGCACATATGCTTGATTGGTATCGAAGGGAGAAGAAGTCGTATTGGTGGGAGTTTTTCCGTTTGAAAGAACTATCAGAACACGAACTCTTGGATGAGCGGAAGGCTATTTCCTTTCTTCAATATACAGGTGAAAGAGAACCTATAAAAAGAAGCTTTCTAGACACTTATACGTTTCCACCACAGGAATGTGATTTACGACCAGGCAATTCACTAGAAGACCCGGAAGGAAATAAACCAGGCAGTATTCATGATATTGATACTGATGTAGGTATACTCCGAATTAAAAAGGGGCCATCTAAAAAAGATCTACCCCACCCCGTTTCGGTAATAAGTCTTGAAGGTGTAAACTCTAATACCAAAGAAGAAGCCATCATCAATTTATCCGAATGGGTTGTAGCAAATGGTATGGAGAGCAGTAATGAAAAATACCGCGCTGCTCGACAAATGCTAATGAATATTTCTCCCCGTTTAAACGAACCTTCAACCAACCTTGCAGACCTTCTGGAAAGAACATTTGATTTCGCATCCAAACTTGACCACAGCTACCTTCCTATTCAAGGCGCTCCCGGTGCGGGTAAGAGCTACACGGGCAGCCACCTTATCTATCATTTGGCCAAGCAGGGTAAAAAAATTGGCATAACTGCACTTAGCCACAAAGTGATTACGAATCTACTCACAAAGGTTTGGGAAGTCGCAAAAGAGGATGGCTCCAGCATAAATATGATTCAAAAGGTTAAGGCGGATGATGATGGAATTGCACCTTGGACATTGGCGAGAGACGAAGGCCCCATTCAAGCAGCGATAGGCACAACGGATGTTATTGCAGGTACATCATTTATGTGGAGCAAACCACCATATGAAGACAGTGTAGACTACCTGTTTATTGATGAAGCCGGTCAGCTTTCCCTTATTGACACACTTGCGGTTTCACACTCGTGCGCTAACCTGGTGCTACTTGGCGATCCACAGCAATTGAAACAGCCTCAACAAGGTGTTCACCCAAACGGGACTGAGGTTTCCGCTTTAGAGCATGTCTTACAGGGTGAGAAAACCATTTCTTATGAGCAGGGAGTGTTTCTAGCTGAAACATGGCGCATGCATTCATCCATCAATGCATTTGTATCTGAGCTGTTCTATGAAAACCGATTAAAACCAAAAGAGCATCTAGACCAACAGCAAATCATCGGTTCAAAATATGCTGGTTCGGGTCTTTATCTCGAAGAAGTAGAACACACCGGAAATACCAACTCATCTGCAGAAGAGGTTGACAAGGTCGAAGAAATCGTTGCACAACTTACTGGAGGCGATGTGCGGTTCATTAATGAGGATGGCGCTGAAAGGAAGTTGGCAGCTGCTGACATAAAAGTCATTACGCCATACAACGCGCAAGTGCTGGCCATTAAACAACGGCTTCCGAATTTTGAAGTGGGTACGGCAGACAAATTCCAGGGACAAGAAGCGCTCGTGATTATTTATTCGGTGGCTACCTCCAGTATGGAAGAAGCGCCTCGTGGTATGAACTTTTTATTTAGCCCAAATCGATTTAATGTGGCTGTCTCACGGGCACGAACCAGATTCATAATGGTAGCCAATCCGGTTATTTTTGAAGTAGAGTGTAAAAGCCCGTATCAAATTAAGTTAGCTAATGCTTTTTGTAGATTTAAGGAGTTGAGCTTAATCTAAACATGTAGAATCAAAAAGTAAGTAAATGAAAAGTGCCTAACACAACCTATACGCAATGCACTTCGGGATACTGCGCATAGCCAAACCGTTGTGCGGCATTATAAGAAAATCATTGAATAAATAATAAATGGAAATAACTGGAAAATTATTAGGAGAACTGCAAAACCGACTCAAAGTTGGAAATCGCAGAGGTGTCCATCTTAATGCTATTCCAGGACGTTCCAGATATAAATTCGACCTTCACAGACTATAATTCCCCCTATCTCTAGGACAGTTTTTCAATAAAAATAAATATGATAATGATGTTGAAAAGAGGGGGTCCGGGGGAGACTGATAAGTCACCGGTTTTGTTGAAAACCCTATTTTCATTTTCTATCACTACGCTGCTTTTTTCTTCTGTTGTTGATAAACCTCGAACGGTCTCTGGCCATCAATTCCCTGATGGCGACGTTCATGGTTGTAATATTCAAAGTATTCCCTGATGCCACGGTAACACTGTAATCCGTCATCGGCGGGAAAAAGGTACACATGTTCATATTTGACGCTGCGCCACAGCCGTTCGATGAAGATGTTGTCGATTGCCCGGCCTTTGCCGTCCATACTGAGCGTTATGCCCTGTCCGGGAGCCGTCACCCATGTATGGAATTCCTTGGCGGTGAACTGGCTTCCCTGGTCGGTATTGAGTATTTCGGGCGCACCATGTTCCATAACGGCGGTTTCCAATGTG
>NZ_JABSPU010000101.1 GCF_013214815.1 Gilvibacter sp. | reverse complement strand
GCCTCTGTTTCTTGTTGAGTGATCTTTCTGGCGATCTCCAAACTGTCTGGATAGTGGGTCAAGATCTGCGAACCAATACGGTCTTTAAGCGGTGTTACTATACTTCCGCGATTGGTGTAATCTTCCGGGTTTGCAGTAAATACGAACTGAATGTCTAAAGGCAAACGCAATTTGAAGCCGCGGATCTGTACATCTCCTTCTTGCAGAATATTGAACAGCGCCACTTGAATGCGCGCCTGAAGATCCGGTAATTCATTGATCACAAAGATGCAACGATTGGCTCTTGGGATCATCCCAAAGTGAATCACGCGATCATCTGCATAGGTCAATTTTAGATTGGCTGCTTTGATCGGGTCAACATCGCCGATAAGATCAGCAACGGTCACGTCTGGAGTCGCGAGCTTTTCTGCAAAGCGATCCTCTCGGTGCAACCAGCTGATTGGTGTGTCGTCTCCCTGATCGGCTATTATTTCACGAGCATAGCGGGATACGGGCGCAAAGGGATCGTCATTGATCTCGCTGCCGGCAACTACAGGAATGTACTCATCCAAAAGGCTGATCATTTGACGCGCTAAACGCGTCTTGGCCTGTCCTCTTAGTCCCAATAAGTTTATGTTGTGCTTACTCAGAATGGCGCGTTCCAGCTCCGGGATCACGGAGTATTCATAACCGTGAATGCCCTCAAAAACGGTCTCTTTAGCCTGTAATTTAGCAATGAGGTTCTTGCGCAATTCATCTTTGATAGACTGATAGCCGTAGCCCGCAGCCTTGAGTTCTTTAAGCGTTTTAATCTTCTCTGTATTCATAGCTCTTTTATCCTTTAATTCGCTTTTTGCGATTGGCTTCGTAATCGGTAAAAATCATCTCGCCCAAACCTTTAAGCCCCGTATAGAAGGCCTTTCCTTGATTAGCAGCCGTAAAATGATCTACAAACTGCATCAAATAGGGGTCTTGGGCAATCATAAAAGTGGTGATGGGAATGTGCAGCTTTCGGGCCTGCGCCGCCATAGTGTAGCATTTGCTCACAATATGCGGATCCAATCCATTACTGTTCTTATAGTAACGCCCGTCTGGAAGTTGCATACAACTCGGTTTCCCATCGGTGATCATAAAGATCTGTTTGTTGGTATTTCTTTTTCTGCGGAGCATATCCATGGCCAGTTGCAAGCCAGCTACCGTGTTGGTATGATAAGGTCCTACTTGCAAATAAGGTAAATCTTTGACCTTAATCGGCCAAGCATCATTACCAAAGACCAATATGTCTAAGGTGTCTTTAGGGTAACGCGTCATGATTAATTCAGACAAGGCCATCGCAACCTTCTTGGCTGGAGTGATTCTATCCTCTCCGTAGAGAATCATGCTGTGGCTAATATCGATCATGAGCACCGTGCTCATCTGCGCCTTATACATGGACTCTTCTACCACCAAGTCGTTCTCCGTTAGGTGGAATCCATCCAAGCCGTTATTGATCTGGGCATTGCGCAAGCTTTCTGTCATGGAAATACGATCCAAGGCATCGCCAAATTGATAGTTGCGAAACTCTCCGGCCATCTCATCTCCATTGCTGGTATATTTTGTTTTGTGGTTCCCCGCTCCACTTCGTTTCAAGCGGCCAAAGATCTGTTCCAAAGCCCTTTTGCGCAGCGCGCGCTCGGTCTTCTCGGTAAGCGCTACTCCGCCGGAACCGTCGGGTTTGATCTCCTCGCGGATATAACCTTTCTTTTTAAGGTCCTCAACAAAATCGTCTAAGGTGTAATCCTCTGTGGTGAGTTGGTATTCTTGATCGAGTTGCTCGAGCCAATCCATCGCCTCGTCAAAATCCCCAGAAGTGTGGGTGATCAATTCTTGGAAAACTTCGAACAATCGGTCAAAGGGAGACTGTTCTTCTGCTTCGTGACGGGTAAAGGCAAAGCCAATGGAACGCTTTGGATTCTTCATTGTATAAAATTAAGACATTCTCAGGCCAATAGCTAGGTGTTAACACTGCTTTAAGAATTGTATACATCTTATGTAGTACCTTTAAGCTTTCTGAAAACCAACCTGACCATGAAACACCTTTTATTAGGCGTTGCCATCCTATTCTCACTCGGAGGATGGAGCCAAACAGTAGACTTAGAACAATTTGAAAACATGGAACCCCGAAACATCGGTCCGGGGGGCATGAGCGGGCGTGTGACTGCCATTGACGTAGTACACGACAACCCTCAAATGATGTATGCCGGAACCGCTTCTGGTGGCCTTTGGATGTCTGATTCCGGAGGGATTGATTGGGAGCCGATCTTTGACGATCAGCCCACCGCATCTATTGGAGCCGTCGCCATCCAGCAATCCAACCCAAGTGTGATCTGGGTAGGAACAGGAGAAGGGAACCCTAGAAACAGTCTTAACGGCGGATTTGGAGTGTATCGTTCCCTAGATGGCGGAAAGAGCTGGGAATCTATGGGCTTGGAAGAAACGCGTCACATCCACCGCATCATCATTCACCCAGACGATCCAAACACCGTTTATGTCGGTGCTATTGGATCTCCTTGGGGAGAGCATCCGCAGCGTGGCGTTTTCAAAACCACTGATGGCGGAAAGTCTTGGAAAAAGGTCTTGAGTGCGAATAACAAGACGGGAGTAGCCGATATGGTTATGGACCCTTCTAATCCAAATAAATTGATCGTGGCGCTTTGGGAGCACAAACGCGATCCGTGGTTCTTTAAATCCGGAGGAGAAGGTTCTGGCCTTTTCATCACTTATGACGGTGGAGAGAATTGGACAGAAAAAACAGATGAAGATGGCCTACCTGCAGGGGATTTAGGACGTATTGGTATTGCTATTGCCAGAAATAAGCCAAATGTGGTTTACGCTTTAGTGGAGGCCAAAAAGAACGCCTTGTACAAAAGTACCGACGGTGGAGAGTCTTGGACCATGATCAACAATAAGAGCGATATTGGTAACCGTCCGTTCTACTATTCGGAGATCTATGTAGATCCGCAGAACGAGAACCGCGTTTACAGCATCTTTACTTATGTGAATGTCTCTGAGGATGGTGGAAAGAACTTCGACCAGCTTATGCCGGCCTATGGAGTCTCTAACGGAGTGCACCCAGACCACCATGCTTGGTGGATCCACCCAGAGAACGGCAACTTTATGATTGACGGTAACGACGGTGGACTAAACATTACTCATGACGGTGGAAAGAACTGGCGCTTTGTCGGGAATATTCCCGTGGCGCAATTCTACCACATTGCGGTAGATAATGAGTTCCCATATAATGTTTACGGAGGAATGCAGGATAACGGTTCTTGGAGAGGTCCAGCTTATGTTTGGCGTGCTCAAGGGATCCGTAACTCGTACTGGCAGGAGATCAGTTTTGGTGATGGATTTGACGTGGTTCCAGATCGCGATGATTCTCGCTTTGGTTGGTCTATGAGTCAGCAAGGATACGTTTCTCGCTACGACTGGCAAACAGGTAACAACTATTCCGTGCGTCCTACGCATCCAGATCCAGACGTACAGCTTCGCTTTAACTGGAACTCTGCGATCAATATTGATCCCTTTGACAACAGTACGATTTACTTCGGATCTCAATTTGTACACAAATCCACAGATAAAGGTTTGACCTGGGAGATCATATCTCCAGACTTGACCACCAATGATCCGGAGAAACAAAAGCAAGGAGAAAGCGGCGGACTTACCATGGATGCTACCGGTGCTGAGAACCACACCACTGTTTTGGTCATTGAACCTTCTCCGCTTGAGCAGAACATGCTTTGGGCAGGAACAGATGACGGACGCGTGCACTACACCACTAACGGTGGCGGTAGTTGGACAGAGGTTTCTAAAAATATCAAAGGCCTACCAGCAGGAAGTTGGATCGTTCAGATCAAAGCCTCTAACAAGCGGAAAGGAGAAGCGCTGTTGGTTGCCAATGATTACAGAAGATACAACTACAGCGCTTACGTATACCGCACCAAGGATTACGGTAAAACGTGGCAGCGCATCGTAGATGACAATGATGTGATCAGTTATACTCTTTGTGTGGTAGAAGATCCTGAGGACGACAACCTGCTCTTTATTGGAACAGATGATGGACTCTATGTTTCTATTAACGGCGGAGGCGATTGGGTAAAATGGACCAACGGTTTCCCAACGGTTCCTGTAAAAGACTTAGTAATTCACCCGAGAGAGCATGATTTGGTGATCGGTACTTTTGGGCGTGCGGCTTGGGTCTTGGATGATATTCGTCCGTTAAGAGCATTAGCTGCGGATGCGAGCAAGTCTAAGTCTACCTTAGCGCTGTTTGATCCTGCTACAGCATATTTAGCTGCGTATCAGCAACCGACAGGAAGTCGTTTTGGTGGAGATGCGCTTTACAACGGAGAAAACCGCGATTTTGGAGCACAGATCCGTTATTTGATCAACAAGCCAGAACAAGAAGAAAAAGCCGAGGACGCTGAAGAAGACGAGATGGCGGTAAAATGGGACTCCATTACCCTAAACATCTATGACGGACAACGATTAATCAGAACCCTCAAACAAAAAGCACCTAAAGACAATAAAGTGAACAATTTCACTTGGTACCTCAACGAGAAAGGTGTAGATAGACCAAGCCGACGCATTAGAACGCGCAACTTTGGAGAACCTGGAGGAGTTGAAGTAAAACCGGGAACCTATCGTCTGGAAATGATCTACGGAGATCAAACGGCAAACAGCCAGATCACAGTAAAGATGGATCCGAGATTAGACGTTCCACCTCAAGCGATTGAAAATGCTTACCAGAATGGTAAAACGCTAGAGTCCATGACGCAGACTGCTGCAGATGCAGTTAAACAATTGGTAGAAAGCAAGAACATTGCAGACGACTACAAATCCAAACTGAGTAAACTGGATAAAGAAGCGCATAAAGAGGCCATAGACCAAAGCAAAGAGATCATTAAGTCAATAGACGAGGTCATTGCGCTTTATTTAGGTAAAGTGGACGAACGCCAGGGAATTACACGTAATCCGGAGGTGACTATCATGCAGCGCATCGGGCTGGCAAGACAATACGCTACTAGCCGTCCAAACGGAACAACTTCCACGGAGACGCGATTGATGACTCAAGCCCGCACTGCTTTACAGGCAGGATTGGACGCTACCAATACCTTCTTTACCGATCAATGGCCAAGCTATCGCGAGGCCATGGAAGCCATCAACACTTCAGCCTTTAAAGAAGTGAAACAATTTAGTTTGCAGAATTAATTTGCCTAAATTCGGACAGAAGTCTGTTTGATGGAACGTAACTATACAACTACAAAGAAAGCAGGCCTCATTATGGGGCCTGTTTTATTTATAATCCTTTGGCTGTTTAAAGGACAAATACTCAGTGATGCTGCGGACCCGGTGATTGCCGTAGCTGCTTGGATGATCTGTTGGTGGATCACTGAGGCAGTCTCGATTTCTGTTACCGCCTTATTACCGCTCATACTCTTCCCGCTAACCAATGTGATGCCCATAAAGGAAGTGGCTCCGCATTACGGCAGCAGTATTGTGTTTTTATTCTTCGGAGGATTTGTGATGGCCTTGGCCTTGGAAAAAGTGAATCTGCACAAACGTTTGGCCTTATCCATCATTAAGATCACGGGATCCTCTCCCAACCGAATAGTGCTGGGTTTTATGCTAGCCACTGCCCTTTTGAGTATGTGGATCAGCAATACGGCGAGTGCTCTGGTTATGCTCCCGATAGGACTTTCTGTGATCAATTTGTTGATCGATGACGCGGATGGTTTTACCAAGAACGACAGGAACTTTGCGTTGAGCGTCATGTTGGGAATTGCCTACGCAGCCAACTCAGGAGGAATTGCGACCATTATTGGAACTCCGCCAAATTCGGTGCTCATCGGTTTTCTGGAAAACGAATTCAGTACCACCATCTCCTTTTTGAATTGGATGGTCATGGGCCTCCCCTTTTCCATAATCATGATTGGATTGGTTTACTTTATTTTGGTACACGTAGACTTTCCAAATCTCCTGAAACGCTTTGATGCCTCCAAAGACCTCATCGATTCAGAATTAAAAAAACTAGGCGGATTAAGCCGAAAAGAAAAGCAAGTACTGGCCGTATTTGCGGTAGCCATAAGTCTGTGGATCTTTAGAGGGGCCCTAAACGCTCAATTTCCAGGCTTAGGGCTGACTGATACGGAAATCAGCATGTATGCGGCAATTGCCCTCTTT
>NZ_JABSPU010000100.1 GCF_013214815.1 Gilvibacter sp. | reverse complement strand
TTGTTGGTAAATTTGATCGACAAGATCCCGATATGTTTGTTCGCCGATTTCTATTTGATAATGTCCTACTTGGGTTAGCGGTTCGTATTCTCGTTCGTACCTAGCAATGAAACGAGCAAAATTTGTTTTTATAATGAGATCAAGCTGGCTTAAAGTGCCTCTATCACGCATGACATACGCCTCTTGATCTGTTTTGTGCGGCGCAGGGTCCAATTCAAATTCTAAACGCTTTTTACGCAACATCTGAGGGTTTGTCTTGTGTCTTGTGGCCAAGTGCAAATCATATAAAGAGTCCAATTCACCCGTTTTCATTCCCATGTTTTTAGCTTTTTCGTAAAGCTTGAACACTTGTTCAGCGGTCAGTATAAACCAATCGGTTCCCCAATTGGCATATCGGATCATATCAGAGCCAAAAGCCGCCTTGTACAGGGTCTCATGAAGCCATTTGTCAATGTCATTTAGCTGCTGCGCGATCACCAAAAGTGGTTTTTTAGCCGATTCCATGACTGCTTGCACTTGCTCTATGTTGACTGCCTGTGTAGCTAGCATTTCATTAATGCCAGTAACGGACTTTCTAAACTGCATGCGCCTCTTTTCAATGGACCTTGCATACATCTCAAGTCCAGTAATGTCAGGCGACTCGAACCTAAAGATTCTGCTGTCTTCTGACACACCCTGAATAACAAGTGGATCTACATCTACTGTTGTGCCAGGTCCACCAAAAATATCGGGCTTTGCACACTTTTCGCACTTTACTCGCGTGGTAATCAATTCGCCATTACTCGTACTAGTGCGCTCAATGTAGCCATCAACACAGCCTTCTTGATCACATTCACTCACCCCTTTTGGACGAATGGTCACTGGAAATGGTATGTAGTTCTCACCGTATTTTTCAAATACAACAGCAAGCTGGTAATCCAAAAGCAACCCTAAGCTTGCCGCTAAGGGATTGTACCTGTCTTTGCTCATTTCGTACCGCACATGCGACAAGAATGGGCGCGCTGGACAATAACCCAGATTGTGGTCGTTTTCAAATAACAATACAGGTCGGCCACCTTTCCTTTTTTCAAACACCCTGTACGATTGATCATCATAAAACGCATAGCGTTGCCATTGACCAGTATCATCCGTTCCCACGGAATGCAAAAAAGCGATGTAAGCAACCTCAACATGAGAATTTGGAACAAATTCCACATCAATTAGACGATCCTCCTCAACGGTTACAATGTAAGGCAGTCCTACACTATCATAATCAACTACTGTGTAGGTATTGGGCTTGTTGGTCAATACAGTTCGTGCTGTTTCTTTGACGTAACTCCCGATGCTAAGCCTAGCAAAAAGCTCATCCCCCCTTTGAGGCTCGACACCCATGTAATTATTGCTAAAAGAAGCATCTCTGGCCTCAAACACCTTCCACAGGTCTTGAAGAGCAGATTGCGCCTCGCCAACACATTCCATTGGGAATGTAAAAAAGGCCATCGTTCGGTCTTGCTTGTCTGGATGCAGACGCTTGGCGATCATGGCCTCTATTTCTTCCCATCCTCTGAGGCCCTTAATTTCATCCGCAAAGATGCATTGAGTAATGACCGTCAGAAGACTTTCGTAATACCCCCTATTATTCCAATCCAGATTCTTCCTCTCCAATCGACGAATCACTTCGTCGTCGGACAATCTCTCCTTGAGGATTGGTTGTTGTGTCAAAATAGTAGGCATCATGATCGGCTAGTGTTATTGATGATCGGCTTTGTCGGCGTTGACTTCTCAATATTCGCAGCGCGTGGTCATAATCAAGCTCGTTGACTATACCCCCCGCGTCTGCGAATCTCAATGAAATTTTCTTCATTAGACAACTGCTAGAAGTGGCGAAAATGGCGGCGTAGGCACAATTGTGTGCAACTTTTCGTCAAACTTGGGCACAAATTGAAAATTAAAGGCATTTGCATCAATGTTGTCGCGATTGCCAAAGCTCTGGTCGCCAATAAAAGGTGCTTTTTGTAAAGGAATACCAGTGAAGATATCGCCTTCTTTGTGCCCTGTAATAGTGTTGTTTTCGTGGATTAAAAACACCTCTACATCTTGGCACTCTAGGTTTCGCAAAGCAGCAATTTGATCCGCATGCAAGCGCAAAAAGTTGCCACTAAAAGTAGAAGGGTCGCGACCTGTATTGAGCAACACCCCGTTAGGTGTTTCATTGCCACCCCCTGCGGTTAGTTCAGCGCCTGCCTCAATGTTAGGCGCACCCAAAGTGCGAACAGGTGTATTGACAACCTTAGTGTCGTCGTTAGCATTCCATAGCACATCCCACAAGGCTTGAGTGTCTGGGGATAAGTTCTGAATACTTGCAGGAATATTGTTGGCATTGTCAGCAAGGTCAATTTTAATTTGACCGCGCTTAGCGAAGTAAATGCGTTGTATTTGACCACGCTGGGTGTAGCAGTTTTTTTCTGGCGCAGCAACTAAGGGAGTCCCAGTGCCGCATGTGCAAGCGCTCATCATGGCGAATGTGTGTTTATTGAAAAAATATAGATTAGATAGTATGTATCGGTTTTGTACTTAGAATGAGTAAAGGTAGCCCGATATGGTTGACAAAACCACGCCTGAACTATCCCTAAATTCTATGTCGCTTGTGTATTGCGTTGAAGTCGCAGCAGGGTCACTAAGCCATTCATTGTGGTAAAAAGCGAATACGCGATTATTATTTTGAATGGCAACAGGTGTACAAATAAATGTCGCAGGCATGGCGTTATTTTGCGACGAAACGATGTTTACAAATCTTACGTCTTCTATTTGACAGCTAAACACGCCCCCGCTTAGCTCCACTGTGCAAGCATGCCTCCAGTTCGGGGCATTCAAAAAAGGCTGGTGATTGACCGTAATATCGCTATCAAGCGCAGGATAGCTAGTCCCTCCGCAAGCAGTAAACACAGGGTTTGGATTCAAGTGCGAACGAATCTCGTTAATCAGAGAAATATCGGCAGTGGTTAAGCTTGAGCTATCCCACGGCAGGCTGCTGATTGTACCGAGAACGACATCAAAAGAATCCTGTGTAAAAGCAGTGTTCAAATTCAACTCCAAGGCCGCTTTCATGTCGGCAATGGTCACGGGGGCGGTTAGCGTGCGAAACAATTGGAATGCGCCTAACGCAAAACAACTTTCGACTTCATTTTCTCCTTGATAAGCTACTGGTAGCAACATCTCTTCTGCATTTTTTTGACATTCACTAATTACGACATCTGGCTTTTGGCAGGAAGCAAACAAAACAAACATAGCAACGACACCAATAATACCTTTACTGGAGTTAGACAAAGCGTTGGCTCGTATCGTTTTTAGCTCTTCGCTAGTGTTTCGGGACTCTACTTGGCCCCCAAGTGTAAACAGATCAATTAGTGCTCCCACACCAAAAACACCTCCTGTTAAGAACCAAACAACCCCCTTCAAGGGCTTCCCTAGGTAAAAATGGTGGAGTCCGAGCAATCCAAATAGCCCGAATACCCACAGTAAATAAGCTGTTCCTTTCGATTTCATTGAGATAAAATTGTGGTTATTTAAAGTGATTAATTCCGCTGCATTTTGTTCGTATAACGCAATCCTTGGATACCATAGCGCATGGCGTCCATTGCGTGATCCTTACCTGTGTTCTTGTCTGGCTCATTAGTCAACTCACCCGTCATTGGGTCTTTGAGATATTTGTAAGACTGTTGCTCCAGCCTGAAAGCTGGATTATCTACAATGCAAACTTCTTCAAACGATTTGACCAGTGCAATTCCATCTCTAACGCTTCCTTTGCCCTTTTTGGCTGCCATGGTCCTTTTGTAACCCAATCGCCTCAAGTGAGCAATGGTGTCAGGGCTTGCCCCGTCTGCCATTATAAACCGCTTGTTAGCTTTTAGGTTACCAAGCTTGTGTTGCTTAGATACCTTAGCTATTTCTTTGGCAATATCAGGAGCCAATAACCCAGTGGCATAAAACAGCAGCTGAACGTACAGCTTGCCATCGGATACAGCGCACTTGACAAAAGCCGTTTTACTATTGCTAAATCCGAAGTCGAGCCCATAAGACACATCGTCACTTTCTGGCATTTTGTCCACCCATGTAATATTAGGATAGATGATTGCCTCAGTGCTTCCTGTTTGCCCATTAATGTAGACCTTGCGCCACTCTGGATTTTGACGCCCCTTGGCAACCAACTCACGCTTTGTCTTTTGGTCGACTCCAGGGTTGTGCGTGAAATTGGAAATACACAATTGCACATGTTTCTTGCCGTGCATCTTGTGATGATACCAAAAAGGAGCATCTGAGTTGTAATCTATGATCGTACAGACCTTGGAACGAAACTCTAGTTGTTCAGCAACTGCCCAGCCAATTCCATTGGCTTCATTGACGAATGTAATGTGACGCTTTCCACTTTTGGCATCCTGCCCATCTTTAAAAGAAGCAAAACCAATAGTGGCACCATTGGCAAATGTTGCTATCTTATCCGTTTTGTTATACTTGTAGTCAAATATTGGACGCAACGCCTCTGGGAAATCATCAACAATAGACCTGATGACAGACTCGAAGTCCTTTATGGCCCCCTTCTTAAGATTGGGCACATCTTGGCCAACGATTAAAATAGATAGTGGCTCCTGTTTACCTTTTTTGTTATAGTACTTGTAAGCTATGGCAGCGAACACAAGCGCTTGGATAATGGAGTAGGTCTTTCCACTCCATGTACCCCCTTGATGTGATAAGAACGTTTTCTGTTGCCTTTCGGCATGCGGGTCAATTGCAAATATAAACGAAAGTGTCGTAACAAAGACAACGCTTTCTACAATAGGGTTGTCCAGTAAAAGCCTTCCCGAATCACTGGGGGCCTGTTCACCCCAAATATGTAGCGCTTGACTTTGCGCTGCGCTACTCTTCTTCATTTCTTAACAGGTCTTCATGCATTTGATCCAAATCGGGCGCAAGGTCTTTCGCTTCCTGCTCAGAGGTTGCCAACTTGCTACCCTGTAAGGCTTGACCGCCAATATTTATGTTTACATCTGGAATGCGCTCTCCTGACTCGTCAAAGTTGTCTGGGTTGAGCTTCCATTGATCTTTTGCTCTGTTGGTAAGCATGAATTTAGCAGCTTGAACGCTTGGCGGCACAACAATATGTTGATCCCAGCTCTCAACTATTTTTTCATACGGCACTTCTTTCCCGTCTTTTGAGAACTTGTAAATCAATTTGGTTTTTTCTCGCTTTACAACCTCCGTATAGCCAATAGCAGCTTTATTCACTGCTTCGACAATCTTGGGTATTGAAATGGGCTTGCCGTTTTCTATTGCCTCCTTAAACTCCCTTATGTCAGCACACCACCTATAAAAGGTTGTCTCTGATATTCTGAGCGCTTTGTATATTTCAACATTAGTGCAGCCTTCAGATGCTAACTCCTCTGCTCTTTTAGCATAAGATTCATTGTATGACGAAGGGCGCCCAAGATTACCTTTGTTCTTGCCGTGCTCGTCCATCCATCATATTTTTTTGCGCATGAGTAAAGTTACTATAAAAAGCAACATTGCTTTTTAGTGTTTCGTTCTGCTCTCCTAGTTTTCCAAACTCATAGGTAAGCTCAGGGAGATCAAAATCAATTTTCTGCTGAATACCATGGCATGTGCTATCAAAATGCGCCTGAATAAGCGACTTGAAATCATCCGCTGTTTTAGGCTTGCCATTTTTGATTAATTCTAAAATTAACAAATCCTTTCCAACATCCAAAACATCCTCCAATATAAGATCATCTTCCTCTTTTGATGCCGCAAGGTTGCGCACAATCAAAAGAACGCTCCTGAGCAAAGTGATATGGTTGAAAAAATTTGTCAATTGCCTGATTTTTTGCCTGATGAATTGCATTGCAATGGCTTTGTAATAGTAAAGCTACTAAAATTAATAGTAAAAAAGAAATTTTAGAAACTTCTACTACCACACAAGATAGCATGATTAATGAATTAGACCAATTTATTTGCTTTAGTATCCAATCAGTGTTAGTTCTATCCTTGGGTTTAGACCGTGCCACTTTGAGATGTGGTTACACTGTTGAATGAGGGCGTCGTCTTTATAGACGAATGGAGATCCGTCTTTGTTGTCGCTCAAACAATCGAGTGGGAGCTTATTCAGGTTGTCCATTACGTCTGGGCGCGTTGTCTTGGGTATAAGGCCACCTATCCCAAGCCACCGACTTTTGCCTTTGTGCTTGAGCTGGGCTTTGGTCGGTGGGTGGATGTAGCACACGCTATCAACGCATGCCCAATTCATGAAGGGCTCGAAATCTTTCGGCAACTGCTGGGCAACTTGGTAGCGAATCAACCACTC
>NZ_JABSPU010000010.1:34032-66719 GCF_013214815.1 Gilvibacter sp. | reverse complement strand
CGGCGGAGCTGTGGTAGCCATAGATACGTACCTCAGTGACAACGGTAAATACCGCGTGCTGATTGCACAGGATCCGAACGATCACGAGTGGCCCGAGGAGCTGCGTGTGGGCTCTGGAGCCTTTACCCTAGCCCTTTTGAATGATGTACCGATCTGGTTTGAACTCTGGCGACAGCTCAACGGGTTCCCACCAGACTACTATCTGCCAGAAGGCGCCGAAAAGAAAGAATCGACCAAAAAGAAGAAATAAGTAATGAAGCTAAGATTGCACCTATTGATCGCCTTGCTTTTGAGCATTAGCGGTTTGCAGGCACAAAGTGATACGCTTTTACTGAGCTACCGCGAGTATTTGGGGTATGTGAAGGAGTATCACCCATTGGCCAAACAGGCAAAGCTCGTGCTCAGCAATGCCGAGGCGGAATTGCTTAAGGCCCGTGGCGGATTCGATCCGAAGATCGAGGTCGATTACGATCAGAAACAATTCAAGGGAGACGAGTATTACGACATTCTCAACGCCACTTTTAAAGTACCCACTTGGTACGGTATTGAACTAAAAGCTGGTTTTGAAGAGAACGAAGGGATCTTTTTAAACCCGGAGCGAAGCGTACCAGAAAATGGCTTGTACAACGCAGGGCTTTCTGTTTCAGTAGCTCAAGGATTACTGATCGATGAGCGCCGCGCGCAATTACGCCAAGCGAAGTTCTTTGTGGAGCAGTCCAAACAAGATCAGACCTTACTGGTCAACGAACTGCTTTACAAGGCCAGTGAGGCTTACTTTGACTGGTTACAGGCTTATAAACAGGTCTTGTTGCAACGTGAATTTCTCGGTAACGCAGAACAGCGTTTTAGAGGCGTTAGATCCAGTGCGCTTTTGGGAGATGTAGCCATCATTGACACTGTGGAGGCGAACATTCCTGTGCAAAACCGATCGTTATTGTTGGAGCAGGCACGAATCGCTTTGAACAATAAAAGACTCGCTTTGAGTAACTATTTATGGATCTCTAACAACATCCCCATGGAAGTGCGGGAAGATGTTATTCCTGAGGAGACTTTGGAGGTTACCCTTACGCAAACCTTAGGGGTATCCCCCCTAAACACGGAGGAATTTGACCTGACCAATCACCCCAAGCTGCTTTATTTACAGTATAAGGGAGAAGCTTTAGAGGTGGATCGACAGTTCAAGGCCAATAATCTATTGCCGCGAATTGACCTGGAATTTAATGCCTTGAGCAGTACTCCAGACCGGACAGAGACCTTTAACAGCAACGATTATAAATTTGGGATCAATGCCAGTTTCCCGTTGTTCTTAAGGAAAGAACGCGGTGCGCTGCGCATGGCCAAGTTCAAAATACAAGACAACGAATTTGAGCAAGAGTTGGCACAGATCAATATTGCTAATAAGGTAGAAGCCTTGCAACAAGAGCTCACCTCTTTGCGCCAGCAGATCAATATCAATGAAGATATGGTGAACTCCTATACCCAAATGCTCAATGCAGAAATCAGGAAGTTTAGCCTTGGTGAGAGCTCTGTCTTTTTGATCAACAGCCGCGAGCAAAAATTGGTTGAAGCGCGCGTCAAGCAAATCAAGCTCGAACAAAAATACTACAGCGGATTCGCTAAATTGTTCCAGGCCTTGGGGATTACCGAGGTTGAGCTTTAATATAGTGCTATCGGCTTAAGGGGCGCTTATTGACCTCAACGGCTTCAAAGTCTCGAGGCAATGAGGCAGGAGGATTAAATCCACCATCATCGGTCAGTGCTTGCATAAAGGCAATCAACTTTTCAATCTCTGCTTGCGTCAAACCCAGAGGATCTCTGGCTAGCGTTTGATGCTCCAAATCCATGCCGCTGCCGGCTCCTCCGCCTAAGTTGTAGAATTCCATTACCTCTTCCAAAGAGTTGAAAACACCGTTGTGCATATATGGGCCCGTCAAGGCTATATTCCTGAGGGTTGGCGTTTTAAAAGAATTGCTGTAGAAATCTGCTTTTTCCTTCTCGAGACCATTACCGCGTCTACCTATATCTGAATCTAAAACCCAAGGTTTTTGATTGCTCAGAGGCACGCCAAGGACCTCAGATTCCGACTCGTTGAATAAAGGCGGTACCGTTCCAGAAAACAAAGGCATAAAATGACAGGTCGCACAAGCAGCTTTTCCTGTAAACAGGTTGAAACCCTTACGCTGTTCAGGGGTCAATGCCTTTGAGTCGCCCGCAAAGAATCGATCCAAAGCAGAATCATACCGATTGAGCTTCATGACATAAGCAGCCAAGGCGTAGTCAATATTGTTAATGCGCAGGCCTTTGGCTTGCTCGGGAAAGGCCTCTGCAAATAACTTACGATAGGTTGGACTACTGCTGAGTTTGTTGAGAATATCACGGTAGTTGGTGTCAAATTCATCCTGACTCAACACCACGTGTTCAAATTGGTCTTCGAGGCGTTTGGCGCGTAGATCGTGAAAATAACCCGTGGCATAGATCGCGTAATTCAATGTAAGCGCATTGCGCTTAAGCGGTTCCCCTTGGTTGGACAAACTCTTAGGCATTCCGTCTGTAAATGCTCTTTTAGGATTGTGACAACTGGCACAAGACATTTCATTGTCTGCAGAAAGTACTGGATCGTAAAAAAGGAGTTTTCCCAAAGCCGCTCTTTGATCAAAAAGGCTGTCATTGGGTACGCTGGAGTAATAGAACGGATCCAGCAGGTTTGGACTGAATAGACTGGTGGCCTCGTAATTAACAGCAGGTAAATAGCGGCTCACTTCTTCAATGGTCTCGTAACCTAAACTCAAATGAATCTCCAATAATAGTTTGTAGATGGGATTGGCTACCTCATCCAAAAAGCGCAATCGATCAAAACGCTCAAAATCACCTTTTGCAGTCTTGGATATCCCTTTGTCAAAAAGCTTGGACAATTGATCCCACAAAGCTTGTTGATTAATGTTCTGCAATTCACTTTGATAGTAGGCCGAATAGCTCTTCAAACTTTGTAAAACTTGATGGGCATCCCCAATACCCATTAAAGTTCCTGGAGTATCAAAACCTGTTATTCCCAAAGTCATTAGACGGAGCATGGCCTGTCTGCTGGATTCAAAAAATTGACGATCTGTAAACTTTCTGGAAGTGAGGAATTTGGTAAGAATCTCTGTGTTCTTTAGAAGTAATGCGGTTTGTTCTTGCAAAGCCTCTAAATCCAAAGTAGAGGCGCCCATAAGCTCGTCAATGACCTGCAAGCCTTTTGGCGCTAAGACCACATGCTCGGCCACTTTGGGCTCTAATTTAGGAAGAGGTGCACCGTTGATGTTGCGGTCCACAGCCTCCTTATCGAGGTATTCAAGCATGAATTCAATTTGCTTGTAACTGCCTCTTAATTTTTTATAATCCCTTTGCAAAGCAAGGGCATCACCCTCTTGGGCATATTGGTCAAAACTGGTGGTTTGAGATTTCCAGTATTGAAGTTCTTCTTGGAACTTTTGATTTAAAAAGCCAATAGCTTTTGCTCTATAATTGTCCTCTTTATTAACATGAGGCTTGCTGGCAGATATCAGCAGTACAGTAAGCAGAATACTTACCAAGAGAAGAAGATTATCTGATCGAAATAAACGAGTAAATCTTTTGAGCATAATAGCAATCATTTTGAGGTACGCTTTTGCAGTTCAGGTCAACTGCTGAAATTACCATTGATGTCCAAGCCGGAGACCATAGAGCCTCCGGTGCTTGGAATCAACTTGAAAAAAATTACTTGATTAGTAATTTCTTAGTTTCTCCTTCTGAAGTCTTCAATAGATAAGTTCCAGTAGAGAATCCTGCGATATCGATAGAACGCACATCGCGATATACGGCAACACGACGCCCAGTGATGTCGTAAAGAGCAACATCAGCAACTTGGTTGAAGTAAACAATACGCTCTGTTGGGTTTGGATAGATGATAAACTCGTCAGTGTCCAAATCAAACTCTGGTGCAGCCAAAGTTTCCAAAGCTCCTGAATCATCAAAACCAGTAATGGCGAAGGTCAAAGAGTTGTTGTATGGGAAAGGGTTAGAAGTGTCTGGGTGTTGAGAGTTAACCAATACAGACTTCCCGTCAGCAGTTCCAACAGCTCCAGTGATCTCAGCACCGCGAGGAGTCTGAGTCAAACGGATCAAATCGTCTAAAGTTGGGCTGGCAATATCCAAATCCAAAACATACATCTCACACATACGATCGTCTGGATACTCCAATGGCGTACGTCCAAAAGAAGTTCCGTTAAGGTCTTCTTGGATCAATAGGTAACGCTTGTCTTCACCGGCAACGTTTGTGTAAAGGATGCTAAGTCCATCAGGGTTAGACAGGTGCTTGTTTGGGTAATCTGCCACAGCAGGAGAGGTCTCAAAGTAAGGTCCACCTTCCATGAAAACAGTTACCTCTTGCGTTGCTGGATCGTATTCTAGAATACGTCCGTAGTAATCCCAGTAAGCCGCATCGTCAGGTCCAGTAGCGCCTTGAGCAATAGCTCTAGCGATGTGGTGTGGTGCGTAAACGGCGCCAGCCGCAGCCTCATCAGCCCAGCGAGAAGCAGGATTATCACGACCTGTCTCTGTCATATATACTTTTCCAGTTTCTTTGTCTAGAGTTACCCACTCCAAACGGTTGAACATGGTAGCTCCACCAGAAACAGCCTCTGCAGCAAACTCAAGCATCTTGTCAAAATCGTTAGAATCGATCTCTACCCATGGATCTCCACCGGCATCGTGCTTAAATACATAAAGTGTTCCTTGCGTAAAGTCTCCAGCTTCATCAGCAACAAACTTGGTAAAGAAACCAGGAGTAGCATCTGCTCCTAAGTAAACCGTTCTGTTGTCTACCGCAACTGCACCACCTTCAAACGGCTGACGCCCCCAGTTGTACTGCTTACGGATAGCCTTGGCTTCACGAGGATCGATCTCAACCATCCAGTTGAAGTTCTGATACTTCTGAATGGTTTGGAAGTTGGCCATCTCGAATTCCGTATACTTAATGGTATAGTCAGAAATGTCACGAACACCAGTTCCGTCTAGGAAAATACTCGCGTTATCCGTACGGAACCACTCTTCTGCAGTCCAGATACGTCCGTCAACAACAGAAGTAATACCTCCACAATTCATCCCGGTCTCTCCAACGTTAGAAAAGTCTACGTTAAAGAAATCTCCACTACGTCCGTCAGAAAGTGTTTGTGGAATAATGTAAAGGGTGTCATCTGATGGGTTACGACCTAAAAGGAAGGCAGTCATTCCACCTCCATCACCGATCTTATCATCGGCCAAGATGCGCTCGTGGTTTACAGAAACCCATCCGATCGCGTTTGGATCATCTACACAATCTGTAGCAGAAAGTGGGGTAAATCCAATAAAGTCATGCCATTGTTTGGCAGGTACAGCTTCATTCTCTCCGGTTTGAACAAGGTCTTCACCTCCAACGAATAAAACTTGGTATTGAAAAGGAGAAGGAGGAATTACAACTTCTACAGCCTCCCAATCCGTCTCTACTGCGGCAGCAGGAAATTCACTTTGAGCCAAACCTAAGTTACTGATAACAAGGGCCATGAGGCTAAGTACTTTTAATTTCATCTGTTTGATTTTTAGTTATTAAGGGTTAAATGAACACCCTAAACTTAGCTTGGCTTTGTTAGGAAATTCTGAAGAGAATTTGAATAAAGGATTAGCCTTGTGTTAAGCGGATTAATCTTTGATTAGCAGAATGAGATAAGATTGGATTTAGAATTAACCTTTTCTTGAAAAGAGCGAATTGTGGTTAATCCGTATAAGTTGATTTAGACAAGAGTATGCTTCAAAGTAGCTATGCCAAAGTCTGAAAAGAAATTGTTAACTAAGGAAGGAACTGTTTTTATTTAGAGCAGGTCTAAATAGCACATTTATCAAAAAGACGAACGAAAAATGATAAAATGCATCACGCACAAAAAGGGAGGGCATAAAAAAATCCGCTCGTTAAAGCGGATTTTTTATTAGGCTACTAAGGGTTTTCCTTTTAACCTTTTCTCTATTTTCTGTTTAATCACGGTGAGTCGCTTCATGAGTTCCATTAGCTTCGCATCGCGATTTTGTTTATAGACTTCATTCACTCCCAAAATCAGTTCCTTAACTTCTCGTGAGGCAAGAATACGTTCTGATGTCGTTTTGAAGGAGTGCTTACGTTGCTCAAATTCGAGCGCTTTATCAACTATATCCATTCGCAAAAATTATGTGCTTTTTAGACAGTTTAAATATGGTGCAAAATACTTAAACAAAGGTTATTGTAATGCCATTACTTATTAACAATTCTTATAGTACAATCGCTTTCAATAATCATGACTGCACCCGTTTGTTGTCAATTAATAAGTCGTAATAACTAACTCCCAGTTACCTCTAAACACCCATTTTAACAAAGCTTAACACCTCTTTTCTTGATTTTGTTTAATTTTTTACTATTTTTATTAAACAAAAAATGAAAAGCTATGATACGGACTTATTTAAAATACGGAGGTGCGATCGCCCTTGCACTGATCGCTTATTTTTTAACCATGAAATTATTGGGGTGGCATGAATATCCTGCCCTGAGTATCTTGAACGGTGTTATCTACGGAGCCGGAATCCTAAAAGCCATGCAAGTGTTCAAGCAAGGAAGTTCTCGCTTTACCTATGCAGACGGATGGCAGATTGGCTTCTTAAGTGGAACCATCGCGACCTTAATCTTTACCGGCTTTATGGGCTTTTATATGTTGGAGCTCAACACAGAATTTGCCAACGCCGTTCTAGGCAATTGGGGAATTACATATACCAACGGGGTCGTGGTGATGATGCTTTCCACTGTACTTATGGGAATGTCAACAGCTATTGTGCTCTCATTGACCTTTATGCAACTGCTCAAGCCCACTTTAAATCCAAAAGGCATCAACGCTTAGAACAAACAACCAGAATCGAAACCCCTGCTAATCAGGGGTTTTATTTTACCTCCATGTTTGGTTTTCTATACTGGTTACGACCAAAGAAAGAAAAGCGAAGCAAAAGCTGATTATTCTTTTAGGATTTATACTCTTACCATTCACAGGTTTTGCCCAGACAGAAGATTTGTCACAAAGTCGGGCTCATTATCAATACTTTCTAGACCTCTTTAGAACAGAAAACAGTAAGGATCACGAGCGAGCTCTGCGCTTCATTGAGCAAAATTGGAATCCGAGTTTTGAGATCTATGCTTTAGAAAGTCTGTATTTTTTAAATCAGCCCAAAAGCAAACTTAAACTGCTTTTGTTGTTGCAAAAAAGCAGCGGACAAAACATTGCTTATGATTATAACGCTTGGTTTGAATACCTCTGGAATAAACCAGAAAACTACAATACAGACTACTATCAATTCAAAGCGATCTTGCATCGTAGTATCGACTTTCGATTTGCAGATTATTTTTTAGGCCGATCCGATCAGAGCGAGATACGGTTGGATGAAGTTCGTTGGGGTGGTGTAAAGCAAGATGGTATTCCTCCGCTGCGCAATCCACAAATGATCTCTGCCAGTGAAGCTGATTATCTAGACGACAACAATGTTGTTTTTGGAATCTCCATTAACGGAGACGCCCGAGCTTACCCGAAACGCATTTTGGCTTGGCATGAAATGTTTACCGACACGGTAGGTGGAGTACCCGTTGCAGGGGTTTACTGCACGCTTTGCGGCACAGTAATTCTATACAAAACGCAGTATGAAGGCACGCAATACAATTTTGGTACCAGTGGATTTTTATACCGATCCAACAAGCTGATGTATGATCAAAAGACACAATCGCTTTGGAATACGCTTTGGGGCAGACCGGTCATCGGCCCTATGGTGGGTCAAGACATTCAATTGGAATACCTCAATGTAGTGACCACCACCTGGAAGCAATGGAAGCAGATGCATCCAGACACTCAAGTGCTTTCTACCCATACAGGCCACCGCAGAGACTATGGTGAAGGCGTGGCCTATAAAGATTACTTCGCTACCGATGAACTCATGTTCAACATCCCCCAAAACGATCGCAGACTTAGAAATAAGCAAGAGATCTTAGCCTTCAGAGACCCCTTAAACACGGAGGAGGTCATTGCTATTCCCTCTAAATTTCTCAAACGAAACAGAATCTACTCGCTTGACTACAACGGTGAAAACCTGACCATTTTTACAGATAAGAGCGGGGCTCACAGAGTGTATCGCACCCAGGGAGTCAGCTTTAAAGAATACAACAAAACCGATGGAGCCATTGATTCCTCAGGAAATTATTGGACCCTTTATGAAGACCAAATCTACAACGAATTCACTGGTGAATCGCTAGCGGTAATGCCTGCCCACAACGCTTTTTGGATTGGATTCAAGGCTGCCTTTCCGAATACAAAACTCATAAAGTAAGTTCACTTTGCGCATAAGATAAAACTGTTATCTTGTGCTTACTATGCAAGACCATCCTTCTACCGCCAAGAAATTTGGCACCTTTGGTGGTGTTTTCACCCCAACTTTATTGACCATTCTAGGGGTAATTATGTACCTGCGAATGGGATGGGTAGTTGGAAACGCCGGTTTGCTGGGCGCTTGGTTAGTGATCATTATTTCCTTTCTGATCACCTTATGCACGGCACTCTCCATGTCCGCAATTACCACAAATATTAGGATAGGTGCGGGAGGAGCTTATGCCATTATCTCACAGTCCCTGGGCTTGGAAGTAGGTGGAAGTTTGGGTATACCGCGATATATTTCTCAAGGCTTGGCGGTTACTATGTATATCTTCGGATTTAGGGAGGGATGGCTTGGAATCTTCCCAGAACACAATGCCTTTTTAGTCGATGTCTGCGTCTTTGCTGGATTGGTCACCATTGCTTATATAAGTGCCAATTTGGCCATAAAGATTCAGTTCATCATTATGGTGATCATCATTGCCTCATTAGTATCTATTGTACTTGCAGCTTATGACGGCTCCATGAGTATTCCCACCAGTGAAGCCTTGAGTTGGGGTAGCTTTAAAGGCTCTCCTGAAAATAACTTTAACGGCAGCAATTTTTGGCTGGTCTTTGCGGTTTTCTTCCCTGCGGCAACAGGTATTATGGCAGGAGCAAACATGTCTGGAGAGCTCAAAGACCCTCGTTCTAGTATTCCCAAAGGTACCCTTTGGGCCATTGGAGTAAGCTTTGTAATCTATATGCTGCTCGCGTTTTGGTTGGCCCGATCAGCCTCAGAAGCTGAATTGATCTCCAACTACAACATCATTATTGAAAAGGCCTATGTAGGCCCACTGATCATTGCGGGTATTTTGGGGGCGACTTTCTCCTCTGCTCTAGCCTCTTTGGTAGGCTCTTCCAGAATACTCTTTGCCATGGGAGAGCATCAGGTCTTGCCTAAATCAAAATTCTTGGCAGGAACCTCTGCTAACGGACAGCCTAGAAATGCTATGGTAGTTACCGGGATATTGATCTTTGCTACCATGTTGTTGCGCAATCTGAATGCGGTGGCGCCTTTAGTGACCCTATTCTTTTTGGTGACTTATGCCATGATCAATATTGTGGTGATCATAGAACAAAATTTGGGATTGATCAGTTACCGCCCCTTGTTTAAAGTACAGCGTTGGATCCCTTGGTTGGGATTGGTATCCTCCGTTTTGGCGATGTTTATTATCAACCCGACCATCAGCTTGGTGACTATTGGAATAGTATTGGCAGTGTACTGGTACCTCTCCAGACAGAACTTAGAAACTCCTTTTGAAGATGTGCGTTCAGGACTCTTTGTCTCTTTTGCAGAATGGGCCGCAAAGCACACCTGGGGCATGAAGAAAATGCAACAGCGTGCCTGGAAACCCAACCTAATGGTTCCTGTTAGAGACCTGACTGGCGCTCGTGGGAACTTTGACTTCCTTAGGAATATTGCACACCCTAAGGGTTCCATAAAACTCTTGGGGATTGAGCCGAGCTCTGAAGGAAGCACGATGGGGAACGAACTGGAAAGCTTAGCACAATCCTTTCGGGACAAAGAAGTCTTTTCCAGCTGGACCATTATCAATACCACGGAATTTGCCAAAGGGGTCAACTACGGAAATCAGGCCTTGTTGGGAGCATTCTTCAGGCCCAATATTGTCTTTCTCAACTTGCAGGCTCATGATGATTATGAGACGGAGCTTCGCCCCGTGATTCGGGAGTGTATCCGTTTGGAAATCGGCTGCGTGGTGTATCAACAGCATCCAACTGCTCAACTTGGGCAGCGCGATACCATAAATGTATGGTTGAGCGATCGCCGAGACAATTGGAATTTGGGTTGGGATATTGGCAACCTGGATCTCTCTACTTTATTGGCCTATAAGCTGATGAAAAACTGGAATGCAAAGATCCGTTTGGTTATGGTTATTGCCGATGATGATCAACGCGAAAACGCAGAAGGCTTTATGCGTCAACTCATCAGCTTGGCCAGACTACCCGATACGCTAATGGAGATATTTACAGGGAGTTTTAGGGATGTTTTGGTGGATGCGCCACGAGCAGATCTCAACATTTTTGGTATGGATGCCGATCTCCGCTTTGAATTTGTGAAGGAGATGACAGAAGCGACAAACTCTTCTTGTTTGTTCGTAAAAGACAGTGGTCACGAGAGTATTTTGGCCTAAGACTGCATTTTAAGGGCAATCAACCCAATCGCTGGCCCAACAGCGAGGATCGCATAAACCACTGTTGGATTGTACTGCAACACTAAGCTACTTAGCAATTGAATACTGACTATCGTTATTGCAAAGCCAACGCAATTGACAATAGTAAGCGCTGTACCTTTAATTGCTGGTTCTGCGCCATGGGCAACTAAGGTGGAGAACAGGGGAGAATCTGCGATGACCAACAAGCCCCAAATCAGCATAAAGAAAATAAAAACCTGAGCGGAAGTAGCAAACATAAAAGGCGACAACAGACAGCAGACCCCTGAACCCAATAATGCCACAAAGGCCGTTTGTTTTAAGCCAAAACGCCGGGCGAGAAAACCTGCTAGTATGCATCCGAAGCTACCGATACCAATGACGCTAAAAGACAACATGGAAATATCTAAACCGATCTCTGGATGCCGCTCCAAATAAGTTTGGAAAATAACAGGCACAAAAGCCCAAAAGGCATAGAGTTCCCACATATGTCCAAAATACCCAAAAGCCGCAGCACGGAATTCACCATTTTTAAAAACCTGTAAAAAAGCAGTCATTTGAGGTCCAGCACCTGCTTTTCTGTAGGGTCCATCAGGCACAGTTAGCAGCAAAAGGAAACCTCCAAATAGCGCCAAACCAGAAACTGCGATCAATACTACTTTAAAAGAATACTGACTGCTCAGGCCTTGGAGCAAATGCGGCAAGGCCGTTCCCAAAACCAAAGCACCGACCAAAAAACCGAGGGACTTTCCTAAACCTTCTCGGTAGTAATCCGCAGCAATTTTCATCCCAACTGGGTAGATACCGGCCAAAAAGAAGCCGGTAAAAAATCGTAAGCTCAATAAGGAATACAGACTATGAGCATCCCAAATCATCGCAGCATTGCACGCGGCTCCCAAAAGTGCACTAATAGCAAAAACGCGCCCTGGAGCGTACCTATCAGCCAAAGTCAACACAGCATAAACCAAGGTTCCCACAATAAATCCCAACTGTACCGCAGAGGTCAACGACGCTAAAGCGTTGGCGGCCAAATTAAAATGATCAACCAAGCCGCCTAGTGCGCCATTGCTGGCAAACCAGAGTGACGTACAGCAAAACTGCGCGAGAACTATGACCGGTAAAATGTGTTTGGGAACCTGCATGGGATAGGTATTAAAGATAATGCGTAAAACTCAAAAAGTGGATAATCCAACCAGAAATGCCGAAGCATCCTTAGGTCTTTGGTTATTTCTACTGTATTTTTAAGGGATATAAAGTAACCATCACCATGCGAAGAATACTCATAAGCTGTCTTTGTTTAATTACGCTAATTAGCTGTAAAGAGAACCTCGTTGAAAACGAATCTACAGAAACTATAGACCCAGTAGCCTATTGGGGAGAGAATCCTTGGCCTGAAATCCGGAAAGATAGAATCAATACGCTATTGCCAGAAGCCATGAAAGCAGCTGGAGTGGATTGCTGGATTGTAGTTTGCCGCGAAAACAATAACGACCCCATCGCCGATCATATTGGTGGAGAGAATGCTGGAGGCACAGCAGCCTTTCTTTTCTATTTGAATGCCGATGGTTTTCACTCTAAGGTATATTCACCTTCAGGAGAATCTACTGCACTAGCAGATCTCAAAATCCATGATGAAGTGGTGCCTGTGGAGCGAGGCGTTTCTGCCTTGGCCCAAGCTACCGAGTTCATCAAAGAACAGGATTTTAGTAGCATAGCTGTGAACTCTTCTGAATCTAATTCCACCGCCGATGGCCTCTCTTATACCCAACGCAAGGAGCTGGAGGAACTCTTGGGCGATCAAAGGAACCGATTGGTGTCTTCCACGGAATTGGTCTACCAATGGCTTTCGATAAAACTACCTCAAGAAGTAGATATCCTTAGAAATGCAGCGCAATTGACGGCCGATTGGCAAATTGAGGCGTATCAGCAAGTAGTGCCTGGTGTATCAACGGATGCAGATATAGCAGCATTTCTGAAAGCTAAAATGGCAGAATACGGGGTAACCGATGGTTGGGCTCCGGATCAGAATCCGAATGTAAACTCAGGACCGGATCGGGGTCATTCTCACGCAACCGATAAAGTGATCATGCCTGGAGATGTAATCCAGATCGATTTTGGGATTAAAGTCTACGACCGCTGGGTAAGTGATATCCAACGCTTCGCTTATGTGCTAAAAGAAGGGGAAAAAGAATTACCTGAAGACATTGCGCATTACTGGGAAAGTGCGAAAGCGGGAAATCGAGCTGCCTTAGCAGCAATGGCTCCCGGAGTAAAAGGAATTGAGGTTGATCGGGCGCAACGCGTTCTTATGGAAAAAGCAGGATCTGAATATGTGATGTGGAGCACAGGTCACCCTGTAGGCTACGTAGCTCACGATGTGGGGCCGAATTTAGGTGGATCTCAAGCACCTTCTGTTAGACCAGCCTCCCAAAAGGAATTGAAAGAAGGCATGACCTTTGCCTTTGACGGTTTTCATGCCTGGAATCTGGATGAAGAAAACGTCAAAACCATTTCTGTGGAAGAGATGGCTGTGGTCAAATCCAACAGCGCTGAATACCTAATTGCTCCGCAACAGGAGATGGTATTAATTGGAAATAAAGCGATCAAATAACACTATAAATCCCAAACAGCAAAAAGCCCATCTACGGGAATGGGCTTGCTGTTCAGCTATTGGTCCTTTGTTCACTAATCTTAAAAACGTTCTCAATAGAACCTGCTGGCGCGGGGATGAACATGTCGAATTTTAGCGTATTAACCAGTCAAACTCCCGTTTCTTAAATTCTTAAATTCTGTACTTAACTTCTGCAGTGTTAATGGCTTGGTTAAATAGCCTTTACACAAACTATACTCTCTACTTTTAGCCAAATCTTCAGCATATTCAGATGAGGTTAACATCAACACCTCAATATGGTGTTTCTTAAAGAGCTCCATGGCTTCAAAGGCTTCTAGAACCTGCCAGCCACTCATATCTGGCATATTAATATCCAATATCACCAAATCAGGTACCGAACAAAATCGTCGGTTCAAAGAATTACTAAGGCCTCTAAAATAGGCCAAGGCACTGCCCCCATTAATGAATGGTGAAATCTGTATGCACGGATCAAAATTTTTGATCAGATGCTGACTCAAACAATGAGTGGTTCTGTTGTCGTCTATAAGAACGATATGTCGAATGCTTTTCATCTGCCGTCTCCCTTTTTTGATTCGGAAGACTGATGCGCACTTCCGAACAATTATCTCTACTAACTTCTATGTCTAAACTGCCTTTGAATAATTTGATGATGGTTTTCATCAAGTAAACACTCATATCGATGCGCGATAATTCGTGATCATTCAAAGTTTTGTACGGTAATGGACTGTCACTGAGCACCAAATCTGGGATCAAATGACTTACGGTAAAAGTCAGGATTAACTGTTCGGATTGATTTTCTGCTTTGAGGGATACTGAAGGGCCGTCACCGAACTCTTCAGCATATTCAAACTTGATCACATAGCGAATAACTGCCTTGATCAGCGCTTTAAGCAGCGCTTGATTAGTCAGAAAGGGGCGCTTGGAATCAATATTTAAATGCAGCGATAAGTTTTCATGTCTAACACATTCTTTTAATTCTTTTTTTACGAGTGGTAAAAAGGTGTTTAATTCTATCAGGTCATCAGTATTGTAATCTGTCGAAAATATCGACACGGTTGTCAGATCATCCAAGAGTTGCTTGCCTCCAGTTAAACTTCCACACAACATATTGAGAAGGTGCTGAGACTCTTCATTTAAAGGTTGGAGTTTTAAAAGCTGGAGCAGCCCTTGAGAAAAACAATAGGGGGCTTTCAGATTATTCTTGCATTGATAAAGCATCAATTCCAAGGTCATCGATTTATTCTGTAAATCAACTTCAAGAGCCCGTCTACGTGAAATATCTACCATCACAACGGTGTAAACGGGCCCAGAATCGGTCTGCTGCGCGCGAAGCTCGAGTTCTAATGGGAACCGCGACCCATTACTTTTCAATCCTGTGAACTCATTGATCTCGCGTTGGTCTACCCCCATAGACTTTTGCAACATAGTGACCAACTCCAAATTTGAAGTTGAATTCTTATTCAATTCTAAAAAATTGGCAAGTGGTTTCCCTATAACATCAGATGTTTTAAGTCCGAACATGCGCTGAGCGCCATTGTTCCATCCTGTAATTCTCCCCTGTGCATCTAAGGTTACGAGAACCACCTTGCCAATCTCTAACAGACTTTTGTCATTATACTCTCCTGTAATCATTATCCTTCTCTCTTAAACAATCATCCAAAAGTTCTGCTATAATCTGCTACATATCTATCGCAAAACTGACGAGCTTCATCGTAAGTATTGCAAATTTGATATGGCGTGAACGGATCGTAGATACGCTTAAATGAACGTATAGACAACACCGATCTAGTTTCTTTTGCTACAAATGCATCGGCGAGTCTGACATTAAAGAGTCGCTCGCTTTTGGCAAAATATCGAGCCGCAGCTACTGAATAACTTCCCCATGCTTCGGAAACATCAATCAAAAATGGGGTGCGTTTATTATTGCACAGGGTTACTATAGTATCAGCATAACGCTCCAGAGTAGGTATAGATACTACCTTATCACTTTCAACAGTATTAAAAGTGATTAGCAAAACTCCGCTGTCGTATTGGAACTCTGCCTTATCTAGAACGATATGTTGACTGGTAACTGCCATCGATTGTTCTACTATATGCCATAGGTGTACCAAACTTGATAACAAGCGTTCCAAAAAACTTATATTATTGATTATCAGAATATTAAAAAATAAGAAAGGGGAAAAACCCTCTTTTTTAGGTGACGGAATACCGTTAGGAAGAATGTACAAGAAAGGGTGGCAACGGTATTCCGTTACTTTATGCAGGACGCTTGATGTCCAGCTTTTTCATACGATCACGAAGGGTACTGGGTTTTATTTGAAGTAAACTTGCAGCTCCATCATCCCCATTGATTTTCCACTCGCATTGCTCTAAAGCTTTAATGATATGCAAGCGTTGTGCATCATCTAAAGATGGCAAGGATTTATGTAGAGAAATACTGCGGGATTTATCCAAGGTTTCCTGAGGAGTTTCAAATTCAACTATGCGCAAAGTCTCTGAATTGGATAAGATAACGGCACGCTCGATTAGGTTCTCGAGTTCGCGTACATTACCCGGCCAACCATAAGCACTCAATTTACGCATGGTAGCATCTGAGATATACTCAATATTCTTGCGGTATTTCTTACTGAATCGAGTCACAAAGTGATCAATGAGCACTGGAATATCCTCAGGACGCTCGCGCAAGGCAGGAACTCTAATAGGAAAAACGTTCAATCTAAAGTATAGGTCTTCTCTAAATTGATTATTAGCAACCTCTTCTTTTAGGTTTTTATTCGTAGCGGCTATTACACGAACATCTACTTTACGAACCTTAGGATCTCCTACTACCTCAATCTCACCTTCTTGCAAGAAGCGGAGTAATTTGGGCTGCATATTCATGGGCAGCTCCCCGATCTCATCCAAAAAGATCGTACCACCATTGGCCAATTCCACCTTTCCTTGCTTATCTGAGGTGGCACCTGTAAAGGCTCCTTTTTTATGCCCAAAGAGTTCACTTTCAATAAGCTCTGTGGGAATGGCACCGCAGTTCACTTTGATCAGTGGCGCATCTTTACGTTCACTCAAATTATGTACAGCCCGAGCCAGCAACTCTTTTCCAGTTCCTGTCTCGCCAAGCAGAAGCACGTTTGCCGTTGTTGGCGCAACTTGTTCAAGATTGGTCAAAACATCACTAAAGACTGCACTGGAATACACCATGTCTTCAAAATTGAAACGCATTTCAATTTCTTTACGCAGGTAGACGTTCTCATCTTCTAATTGGCCTTTCAGTTTGTTGAGTTCTTGGACTGTTTCAGACAGTTCTAAGTTTACTGCCTGTAGTTTTTGTTCTGCCTTCTTTCTTTGGTCACTTTGGATGATCATAGACACCAAACTGGCAATTGAAGTTGCGAAATGCTCTTCCTCCGAACTCCAGATCCGCATAGGTCCCACATGCTCAAACACAAGGATTCCGTATTCTGAATCTGTTCCTTGCACCAAAACATCCATACACGAGGTAATGCCATTGGGCTTGAGGTAGTCTTCTGAAAAACTCTTGGTGAACTCGTGATTTTGAGAATTAGTAACCGTAATAGTCTTATAGCGTTGTAAAGATTCAAAATAAGCTTTATGGTCCTTTTCTAGTAAGACTCCACCACTGGTGTGTTCTCCCGTGCTTGCTGTGTAAAGATTCTCGCACCAGGCTTCTGACTGATCTTTATTCAAACGCCAGATACTAACGCGTTCTACATTGACCACATCCGCAGCTAAAGAAGTAATACGTTTTAAGGCATGATTAAAATCGATGCCCACTAAGCCTGCCAACTCCAAAACCGCATCCTTTTTGCGCTTAGAACTAACCGCCAGCATTTTTTGGCTCTCGATAAGACGGACCTGATCTGAAATATCTTGGATAGTGAAAAAGTGCGCGATTACCGCACCGTCTTTATCACGAATGATCGCATTTTTAACAGAAACTGGGAAACTACTGCCATTCATACGCTCCAGTTGTGCATCAAAGCGTGGATAACTTATTCCCTGCTGTACTTGAAAAGCACAAGACTCAAAGTCTTTCAAAGAAGACTCGCTAATAAAGTTAAACGGCATTGAAGTACCGATCAAGTCTTCAGAATCTACGCCCATCATTCTGCAAAAGGCAGGATTCACGTCAATGATGATAGATTCCAAGTCCATTACCAACAGTCCTTCATGCAAGGAGTTGATCAAAGACTCTGAAAATTCATTGGCCAGTCTGAGTTTATTTTCAAACTGATAACGCTCTGTTATGTCTGCTATAGAACCGACATGCGCCGTAATTTCACCATGCTCATCACGCAGGTGGGCAACCGAAACCAAGGCCGGAAAACGCTCGCCATTCTTTCTCATGAAAGTCAATTGAGCCGCCTTGTTGGCCTTGTCCATAATATTTTTGAACGAATCTACTATGGCATCCATATGCTCTGGTGGCCAATAAGGAAACGGTGGGCGGATCCCAATGATCTCCTCTCGGGTAAACCCGATCATTTCCAAAAAAGCTGGATTCGCATCCATGAAGAGTCCAGTTGGATCTATAATGATCAATCCCTCTTGTAGACCGTTGATGATTCGGCTGCTGAACTCACGCTCATTTTCTAAAAGACGTTCCGATTTGATGAGCGCAGAACGATCACGAACCACAGTAACTATAGAACTTACTTCTCCTTCATCGTTTCGAAGCACAGATATAGAAATAGAAACTGGGAATGAACTGCCATCCTTGTGTATAAAGGTAGCCTCAAAAAAGCGGCTGTCGCTTTCCTTGCCAGAAACTCTTGCATCTACTAGTTCGTTGAAGAATTGCTTGGGCCAGTGATAAGGCGGAATAGTCCCTAAGATCTCATCCCGCTCAATCCCAGTCATCTTCAAATAAGCGTCGTTTACGTCAATCACCATCATATCCTTATTGGTGATCACCACGCCGTCTTTCAGATTCTGAATGAACTGCTCTTTAAAGCGCTGCTCTTTGTTGAACAGATCAATAATATCTTTTGGACTCAGATTGTAGCTCAGCGAAGCTAAAGCATAGTCTTTGTCTGAGGTAGGCTTGATCTCTAAACTCGCAAAAACTTTGCGACCATCTTTAAAGGTCAAAGACAGCAGTTTATTGACCTCTCCCGAATGTGCGGAAAGTGATTTGGCAAAGGAGTCTTGCTGCCCATTTCTAAAAGCGAAGAGCACATCCCATTGTTTTTCCATTAAAACTTTAGAAGAATAGCCTGTGAGCATCTCAAATGATGGATTCACAGCAACGATTCTCGCCGATTGAGTCTCTAGGACCATTTGCGGTTTAATCTGCTTGACGAATTGATCTTCCTCAGCCCTTTTTAAAAAATAGGACATAACGCATTGGTTTGGTTTAAAGCCGCTTAAATCATCCCTACCAAAACGGGGAATACAGAGTTACTTTGCGATTAACTCGCAAAGGAAAACTTAATAGGTGATTTCAACCAGGATAAGATTGAAAGTCGTTAGGGGGGGATGGATTAAGTTAGTTAAAGATACTTTATTCTGCGCAAATCAACTTAAAAACCGAAAATAAGGCGTGTTTTAAGCTAAATTTTAACGTATCTCTAACAATTGTCCTTACAACACATTAGACTCCCAAAAACACTGTGAATACAGGGATATTTACACCTGGTAAAAACGAGCCAGAGTTGATTAGAAAGGAATTAAAACAAAAAAAGCCCATCCAAAAGGATAAGCTCTTCATCGGTCTAATTTGACCACTTCGACCGTTTTACCGGTCTTACACAACATTTTAGTTGCGGTCTGGACGGGACTCGAACCCGCGACCCCCTGCGTGACAGGCAGGTATTCTAACCAACTGAACTACCAGACCAATTTTCTAAACCTTTTAAGAGGCGTTAGCGACAGCTAACTTTACTAGAAATTGTTACCATACTTTTTGGAGTTTTAACGCCCCAGGCTGTAATAGCGACTGCAAATATACAGTTCCATTTCAATGTGACAAATATAAATTACAGAAATTTTAAGCCTAAGCGAACTTTTTTCGCTCTACCAAATAGGTGGTCAAAATGGCGTCAAAAGCCTTGCGAACATCGGCTTCCACATATTTGATACGATACTGCCCACATTTGAGTCTAATAGCGTCAAAATAATCGGTTATAGCAGCCTGATAATCATCGCGAACCGAATCCGCATAAAGATTTATATGATCTCCTGTTTCCACATCCACAAAACGCTTAGGACGATTGTTGAAATCAAAATTCCACTCCAACTCCTTATCAAAAACATGAAACAAAACCACCTCGTGTTTGTTGTACTTTAAATGCTGCAGTGCTTCAAACAAAGCATCTCGAGAAGCTTCTGTTTGGAACATATCGGTAAAGAGAAACACCAAAGAGCGGCGCTTCATCTTCTCCGCGATCTGATGCAAAAAGGTATAGGTTTGCGTTTGTTTGGACCTGCCCGGTTTTACAATGGCCGAATTGAGTTGATGCAACAATTGCTGATGGTGACGCTCACTCCCCTTCTCATTGGAATAGTATTCATAGGTGTCTGAGTAAATGCTCATCCCTACGGCGTCTCGCTGTCTTTTAAGCAAATTCATGATCGCTGCTGCTGCCAGGGCAGAAAAGGAAATCTTATTCAAGGAATCTATGGTGTACTCCTTGAGCTCTGGATAATGCATGGAGCTGGAATTGTCGACGATCAGATGGCATCGCAGGTTCGTTTCCTCCTCATAGCGTTTGGTGTAGAGCTTATCGGTCTTTGCGTAGAGCTTCCAATCGATGTGTTTTGTGGACTCTCCCGGGTTGTAGATCTTGTGCTCAGCAAACTCCGCAGAGAACCCGTGAAATGGACTTTTATGCAATCCGGAGATAAAACCCTCTACCACTTGAGCGGCCAAAAGCTCTAAATTCTTAAAGCCCGATATCTCGTTGATCTCCTTTTGAATGTCCATATATGGCTAAACTAAAAAAGGTTGACCATAAGGCCAACCTTTTCAAGTTAATAGTTCTATAAATTAGTTCAGCAAAGACTCGATTGCCTCGGCATAAACATTCTTAGGAGCTACACCAACTTGGCGTCCTACTACCTCTCCGTTTTGGAAAACCAAAACAGTTGGGATATTACGTACACCGTACTTCGCAGCAAATTCTTGATGTGCATCTACGTCTACTTTTCCAACTACGGCCTTTCCTTCGAATTCCGTACTCAGTTCATCAATGATAGGACCTACCATACGACAAGGTCCGCACCAAGCAGCCCAAAAGTCAACCATTACTGGTTTGTCACTCTTAAGAACGGTTTCTTCAAAGGTTGCATCTGTTATTTCTAAAGCCATGGTATTTTAAATTTTATATTACACAAAAGTAGTCTTTTTTTATCCTGAACCTTACAAGGGCTATATTAGAAAACCCTATCAGCGCATTGAGTTAACTTATAAATACTTAAGGTGCTAGGGATCTAAGTCCTGCACAAAGTAGATCGCATTGTTATTCGGGTCAAAAAAGCCGAATTCATGCGTCCCCCAAGGACTATTCAAATGCAGGGCCGATGGCTTCACCGTTCCCCGCTCCAAGTACTCTTTAAAAACTCCTTCAATACTTTCTACAAAGAACTTGACCACACTTCCGCCGTTAACTGGATCATCTTCAGTACCTGCATGCCATTGCAAGTGGATTTCCATTCCGTCGCGATACAAACCTACATAACCCTCATTGGCAAAGCGTTTGGCAAAGCCTGTATATTCTGAATACCACTTCACATCCCGATCCAGATCTGCAGAAGGCAAAACGGCTATGGTCTGTTTGTGCGGAATTCTGTTAGGCATCAATTGAGCTTGTAGTAGACTGAAGCCTCATCCAAGGCTTCCAAAAGTTCGTTGGATATCTTCACTTTTTGCTTGCGTGAAGGCATTTGCAACTTGAGCTTCTCCTCCATCTCATAGACTATAAAATGCAATTGTTGATCGCCTTGATGAGAAACCACCAAGTCTTTCAATATTCGGATGCGCTCTTCCTGCAATTCGTCAATTTTAAGCTGAATGGTCAACTTCTTGGCGTATTGATCCATTACATCGTGCAACATTTGGATTTGATTGAACTGCATCCTCGGATCACCCTTTTTACCGGTGTCGCGATTCACCCAGCCTTCTTTGACAAAAATTCGGGCATAGATGAAAGAATTCGGCACCAAGAAATGTCGGTACTTCAAATATTCCTCTCCAAAGATTCTAAACTCAAAAGCGTCGTCGTAATCCTCAACGGTGAACAAGGCCCAACCTTTTCCGTTCTTAGAAACACGATGCTGAACATCACCTACCACCCCACCAAAGGTCAATTCCTTATTGACAAAGCTTTCCAGATCACTAAAGTTTCTGGTGGTACTGTTGCAAAAGGTTTTGAGCTCAGTTTTAAAGTCATCTAAAGGATGTCCAGAAATGTAAATTCCAACCACCTCTTTTTCTTGCTTTAGTTTTTTCATAGTTCCCCATTCCTCACAAGGAGGTACGGTAGGTTCAGGGATTTGCACCTCAGAAGAATCTCCAAACAAACTCACCTGAGCGGAATTCTCATTCTCTTGGAATTTCTGGGCGTATTTGATCACCTTTTCTAAAAAGGTAACACCATCTCCCTCTTCATGAAAATACTGAGCACGGTGGGTGTCTAAGCCATCAAAACCTCCAGCAAGCGCTAGGTTTTCAAATGCTTTATTATTGGCATCTCTCAAGACAATGCGCTTGGCCAGATCAAAGACCGACTTGTATTTCCCGTCCTGACGATGCTCAACTATGGTCTTCACAGCGTTTCCTCCAACACCTTTGATAGCTCCCATCCCAAAACGAATAGCTCCTTCATCATTTACTGTGAATTTGTAGAAGGATTCATTCACATCTGGACCCAAAACAGGCAAGCCCATACGCCGACACTCCTCCATAAAGAAGGTCACCTGCTTAATATCGTTCATGTTGTTAGACAGCACTGCAGCCATATATTCTGCAGGATAATGTGCTTTCAAATACGCCGTTTGATAGGCGATCCAAGCATAACAGGTAGAGTGCGATTTGTTAAAAGCATAACTCGCAAAGGCTTCCCAGTCTTTCCAAACTTTCTCCAACATCTCCTTGTCGTGACCGTTAGTGGCTGCCTGCTCCAAGAACTTGGGCTTCATCTTATCCAGGACCGCCTTTTGCTTTTTACCCATGGCCTTGCGCAAAACGTCTGCTTCACCTTTAGTAAAGTTTGCTAGCTTTTGGGAGAGCAACATCACCTGCTCTTGGTAAACCGTGATCCCGTAGGTTTCTTTTAGGTACTCCTCCATGTCTGGGAGGTCGTAACTGATCTCTTCTTCCCCGTGTTTTCTACGGATGAAACTCGGGATGTATTCCATTGGTCCTGGTCTGTACAAGGCATTCATGGCAATCAAATCGTCAAAGACCGTAGGTTTGAGGTCTTTCATGTGTTTTTGCATTCCCACGGATTCATACTGAAAGATCCCTACTGTTTCACCGCGCTGGAACAACTCATAGGTCTTTTCATCATCCAAAGGAAAGCTGTCTGGATCCAATTCCACGCCGTGTTTGATCTTCACCAACTTGACGGTGTCTTTGATCAAGGTCAGTGTTTTGAGTCCTAAGAAATCCATCTTAAGCAATCCGGCACTCTCCACTACTGCATTGTCAAACTGGGTCACATACAACTCAGAATCCTTGGCCGTAGCAACAGGGACAAAATTGGTAATATCGTCTGGGGTAATGATCACCCCGCACGCGTGAATTCCGGTGTTTCTGAGGGAACCTTCAAGCATTCTTGCTTGATTGATCGTCTGAGCCTCCAGATCTTCTCCCTCAGATAGGTTGAGAAGCTCGTTGACCTTTTGGAGCTCGTCCGCTCTAAAGCTTTGTTTGAGCTTGGAAGCCTCCATATTGAAGATCTTCCCAAGTTTTCCCATGGTTGGGATGAGTTTGGCAATTCGATCGGCATCACCCAAAGGCAGGTCTAACACTCGCGCCGTATCTCGGATAGAGGATTTCGCTGCCATGGTTCCGTAGGTGATGATCTGCGCCACCTGATTGGCTCCATATTTCTCGATAACATAGTCCATCACACGCCCACGACCTTCATCATCAAAGTCGATATCAATATCAGGCATACTCACACGATCCGGATTCAAGAAACGCTCAAAAAGCAGATCGTACTTAATCGGGTCAATGTTCGTAATTCCTAGACAATAAGCCACGGCAGAACCTGCTGCAGAACCACGACCAGGCCCCACGGAAACATCCATGTTCCGCGCCTCAGCAATAAAGTCTTGTACAATCAAGAAGTAACCCGGGTACCCTGTGTTGGCAATTACGTCCAACTCAAAATCCAAGCGCTCTTCAATCTCCGCAGTAATCTCCTCGTAGCGTCTTTTAGCACCTTCATAAGTGAGGTGTCTCAAGTATTTGTTCTCCCCACGTTTACCACCATCCGTGTCGTCTTCAGCAACCTGAAACTGCTCGGGGATATCAAACTTGGGCAGCAATACCTCACGAGCCAAGGTATAAGGCTCAATCTGGTCTACGATCTTCGCCACATTTTCAATAGCCTCAGGCAGATCTACAAAGAGGGATTTCATGGCCTCGGCATCTTTGAAAAAGTACTCCTGATTAGGTAATCCATAGCGGTAACCACGACCACGACCAATTGGCGTGGCTTGCTTTTCTCCGTCCTTTACACAAAGGAGGATATCGTGAGCATTGGCATCTTCCTGATCGATATAATAAGTATCATTACAGGCAACCAAAGGCAAATCGTGTTTGCGCGCCAAAGCGATCAGATCAGGATTCACACGATCTTCGTCTTCCTGCCCGTGACGAACCACTTCTACATATAGATCGTTGGGAAATTCTTGCTTCCACCACAAAAGGGCTTCTTCTGCCTGCTTTTCACCGACGTTAAGCAATTTGTTGGGAACTTCTCCATAGAGATTTCCTGTGAGCACTATGAGATCGTCCTTGTACTGTTGGACCACGGCCTTGTCAATCCGCGGTACGTAATAAAAGCCTTCGGTATAAGCAATACTCGCCATTTTGGCCAGATTGTGATAACCTGCTTTGCTCTTAGCCAAAAAGACCACCTGATATCCGTTGTCTTTTTGAGATTTGTTCAGTCGATCCTCACAAACAAAGAATTCACACCCAATAATAGGCTTGATTTTTTTATCCTGCTGATCTTCCTCCAAGGATTTGTTGAACTTTTCTACCGCGCTTACAAAGTGAAAAGCCCCCATCATGTTTCCACGATCGGTCAAGGCCACAGCATTCATCTCATGCTTGGCCGCAGCATTCACTAGATCTTGAATAGATGCAGTGGATTGCAGTACGGAAAACTGACTGTGGTTGTGCAGATGAGCAAAAGGCACCTCAGCGAGTGCCGAAATGTTCTGATTTTGCTCCTCCGTACTTATGGAGGTCTGCTCCTTTTGCTTTTGCGCTCTTAACTTAGCAGAAGCTTCTTTAAGATTGACGTGTTGCAGGCCAATAACCTGAATAGGAGACTGATTGACCTTTTTGAACTCTTCAATATAATCCGGCTGAGCCTTCAGCTCGGTGGTGCTGTAAATTCCCTGACGCAACAACTCCAAGAAACAACGCGTGGTGGCTTCAACATCCGCAGTAGCGTTGTGCGCCTCCGCAAATCCATCACCAAAAAGGTGTTCATGCAGTTCTGTAAGCGTGGGTAGCTTGAATTTACCTCCTCGACCTCCCGGTATTTTGCACAGTTCTGCTGTGGTTTCCGTACAGGTGTCCAATACGGGTAAAGAAAGCAGCGAGGTATCCACCGATCTGCGGTAGAATTCTGCCCCCATGATGTTCAAGTCAAAGCCGACGTTCTGCCCAACCACAAATTGAGATCGTGCCAAAACGTCATTGAACTCTTCAAGCACCTGATCTAAAGACACGCCGTCTGCAGCAGCCAATTCCGTGGAGATCCCGTGGATAGATTCCGCTTCAAAAGGAATATTAAAACCCTCTGGATTGATCAGATAATCTTTCTGCTCGATGAGATTTCCCATAGCATCGTGCAGCTGCCAAGCGATCTGTATGGCTCTAGGCCAATTATCAGAGTCACTTACAGGTGCATCCCAACGCTTGGGAAGACCAGTGGTTTCCGTGTCAAATATTAAATACATAAGGTTGCTTGAACGCTCAAAAGTGAATTTTAAAAGTACACAATTTCCCTTGAAATAGCTGCCGAACTTATCAACACCAAAGCCAAAATTGTGGACAAAAAAAGACCCGCAAAAAGCGGGCCTCAAATTCGTTTGTCAGGTGTTCTTAGTAGATGACGGCAAAGGCTCCATCAGTGATCTCAAAAGCATCCCCAGAGTAAGAGAAAGTTCCTTGAATCTCCCCTGTTCCCACATTGTTTGAAATGATGGTTAATGTTCCGCTAGCACCTGCTGTAGCCACTCCGTCAATTCCATAAGTAGCTTCAAATTCTCCAAGCGCCAAATCATAATCTCCCGGAGTTACGGTGTTCGGGAATCGCATATTGATGGTTCTTGTACCATCCACTCCGGTTACCACAATGTTCCCTGTTACGTTGATCCCTTCAATGGTTACTGCCTCAAAAGAAGCGCCGTCTACAGTAGCAGACATTCCTTGAGAAAAACTAGGATCATCTACCACTCCAGTGCCGCCTATGACGGGGACCTTAAAAAAGACACCTCGCGCAAAATTCAAAGTGTCTTGAAGCGCAAAGGTGTGGGCATTGAAATTGAATGTACCTGAAATAGTATTATCTGTAGAACTGTTTTCAGAAATATTGGCTTCACCGTTACCTAAAGAGGTCGCGGTTGAATATGACTCTCCACTAGCGTCTGTAAACAAAGCAGCGTTCGCGCTACCAGGGCCAAACGCATAGGTTCCAACAGCAGCAGAAGTCAAGGTTATTGTGAGTTCTTCACCATCGGCAGATCCATTGATTACCACGGTTCCGTCATCAAAACGAGTGGCTACTGCTCCTCCTTTTAAAAAGACGTCATTGGCATTTCCTTGGATGATGGCATTGTTGTCCTGTACGTCTTCACATGAAAAAAGAGCGAAAACCAGCAGGGCGAATAGGGCAATCCTTTGCATAGTAGGCGTTTTTAGCATTTGCACAAATGTAAAAGAAAAAATATAATCTCTTGAGTTTCAACTAAAATTTATCCTATCTTTGCGCCCTTAATTATAACCGAGGTCGTGAACCTCAAAAATTAATTTTTATGCCTGTTAAAATCAGATTACAGAGACACGGTAAGAAAGGAAAGCCTTTTTACTGGATCGTAGCCGCGGATTCTCGCGCAAAAAGAGACGGACGTTTTTTGGAGAAGTTGGGAACTTACAACCCTAATGTAAACCCTGCAGAGATCAACCTTAATGTTGATGGAGCTGTACAGTGGTTGCAGAACGGTGCTCAACCAACCGATACGGCACGTGCTATTCTTTCTTACAAAGGCGCTATGCTTAAGAATCACCTTATGGGTGGTGTAACTAAAGGCGCTTTGACTGAAGAGCAAGCGGAAGCTAAATTCAACGCTTGGTTAGAAGATAAAGCAAAAGCTGTAAGCCAGAAGGAAGCTAATATCGCAGACGCTAAGGCTAAAGCCAAAGCAGAAGCACTTGCTGCTGAAAAAGCAGTAAACGAAGCTCGTATTGCTGCCTCTGTAGAAGTAGAAGGTGAAGAAGCTGCCGAAGAGGCTGCTGCAGAAGCCGACGCTGCTAAAGAAGAAGAGTAAACCTTCTTAATTTTACGAGATGCACAAGGAAGACTGCTTCTTTCTCGGTAAAATCGTAAAAAAATACAGTTTTAAGGGCGAGCTCTTAGTCACTTTAGACACTGACGAACCCGAAACGTATACTCAAATGGAATCAGTATTTGTGGAGATTAACCACAATCTGGTTCCATTTTTTATTGAGTCCATCAGTTTGCATAAATCCAGAATGCTGCGCATTCAATTTGAAGATTGTTATAGTGAAGAGGATGCCGATGCACTTTTAGGATGCGAGCTTTATCTACCGTTGGACTTACTCCCGCCCCTTGAAGGCAATAAATTCTATTTCCACGAGATCATTGGTTTTACTATTAAAGATGTCAACCACGGCGAAGTGGGAAAGATCACTGCGGTGAATGACCAAACAGCTCAGGACCTATTTATCATTGATGCTGATGGCACTGAGGTTTTGATCCCGATCAACGACACCTTTATTAAGGAAGTGAACCGCGAGCAGCAGTTCATTCTTTTGGAAACTCCTCCTGGGCTCATCGATCTTTATTTAGAAGGCTGATGCAACCCTTCCAATTCAAACATTTTAGCGTAGCTCAAGACCGAACGGCCATGAAAATTGGTACTGACGGCGTGCTTCTAGGAGCTTGGGCACAGATAAACCCCATGGTTGATTCCATTTTAGACATTGGTGCTGGAACCGGAGTCATCGCTTTGCAGATGGCCCAACGCTCCGCAGCCATGACCATTGATGCTCTTGAGATCGATGCAGATGCCTATGAGCAGTGCACGGAGAACTTTGAAGCTTCTCCATGGGCAGACCGATTGTTTTGCTATCACGCCGGTTTGTTAGAGTTTGCCCAAGAGATTGACGATGAGTACGAGCTTCTAATAAGTAACCCTCCTTTTTATACCGCAGCGTTCAAATCAGGAGATACCCAACGTGACCGGGCGCGTTTTGAAGATGCTTTGCCCTTTGAGCATTTAGTTTTCTGCGCAGCCAAACTCTTAGCTGAGGATGGAAGCTTCGCAGTAATTGTTCCTCATAATGCTGCAGATGAGTTTATCGAGCTCGCAGAGCAGGTAGGCTTGTTCCCGTTTAGACGTTGTGACGTAAAAGGCCGGCCGGAAGTTGCTGCAAAAAGAAGTTTACTTCAATTCTCAAAAAGGGAACAGGAACTGGAAACCCAGACCTTGATCATTGAAACAGAAAGGCATCAATACACTTCGCAGTACACAGAATTAGTCCAAGATTTCTACCTCAAAATGTAACCCTAGCTTTTGCGTTTTTGCTGATATTTCATCCAGGCAAAGAGCGGCAAACCGGCAAATAGCAAAAAGGTTCCGTAAAGGACCGTTTCTGCTCCGGATCCATAAATAGCCCAAAGCGAATAAATCACTCCAAATGCCGCTAAGGTGGTAATCTGAACCCTCCGATTGCTGAAGACTCCTTTTTCACGAGTAATCAACACATAGGCTGCCGCTACAAACAGATAAGGCACTAGGCAACACAGTGTGGTCAACAAGGCGATGAATTCAAACTGGTCCACTAAGGAGTCTGTGAAATTCATCAGCATAATTCCAGAGCTCAAAATTCCACCTAAGAGCAGTCCCAAGAAAGGAGCATCTTGTTTATTCTTCTTGGCAAAACTTATTGGAAAAACCTGATCTCGAGCCATAGCCATGGGCAATTGACCTACTACCAATGTCCAACCATTTAGGGCTCCAATGGCTGCCACCAAGGCTCCAGCAGCAATGAAGTAAGACCCATTGGTTCCTGCAATTACGGCTCCAGCTTCAGCGAAAGGCGCTGGAGAACTGGCCAACTGCTCCACAGGCAACAGACCAAACAAAACTACCGTACTAAGTACGTAAACTAAAGTTGCTATGACAGTTCCCAGCATGGTTGCTCTAGAGATGGTCTTTTGCGGCTGCTCGATATTCTCCGCAGGAATCGTTGCGGTCTCTATGCCCAAAAAGGCAAAGAGCGTCAAAGTAGCCACAGCAGAAAAGGCATCAAAATCACTTGCTGCAGAGCTGTTAAAAGCGGGGAAATTGTCGGCATCAAAAAAGAAAATACCAAATAGAATTATAAAGACTAAAGGCAAAAGTTTAAAGGCCGTAGTAATGACCGCGAACTTACCGGAGAGCTTGATGCCTCTTATATTGACCCAAGTAAAAAACCAGATAAATGCCAATCCAATCGCCACACTAACCAAAGCATTGTCTTCTAAAGAAGGAAAGAAAACTGATAGCGCTCCAATGATCGCAACAGCAATTCCAGCGTTGACCACCCAAACAGAGATCCAATATCCCCAAGCGACCAAAAAACCAATAAAATCTCCAAATCCAGCCCGCGCAAAAACATAGGGCCCACCACTCTTGTTGTGAACTATTTTACTCAGGTTGCCAAAGATCTTGGCTAAAATTAAAGCTCCGGCTGCGGTAAAGACCCAACCCAATAAACTAATGCTGCCGTATTTGGCGAGGGTGGCCGGCAGCACAAAGATGCCAGATCCGATCATATTTCCCACCACTAAAGCAGTAGTTGTGATCAATCCAATTTTTTGGGAAGATGTGGCCATAGAGAATATGCGCTAAGGGTAGTTGCTTTTAAATCCTTACATTAGGGCGTATAAAGGTCAAGATACACAATTGTGGCATTTAATTTTCACGTAGATCCGGATATAAGAATAGCAGAAACACTGCCCGCCTCCTTTTATAAGGATCCGGCTGTTTTTGAAGCCTTGAAGGACCAAGTCTTTTATAAAGCCTGGCAATGGTTAGGCGACACTTCTTTGGTTACCTTACCACAATCTGTTCATCCTTTTGTGATGTTGGATGGTTTTTTGACCGAACCCATGGTGCTGACCAAAGACGGCAAGGAAGAACTTCATTTGCTGAGCAATGTATGCACCCATCGGGGTAATCTTGTTGCACTGCATCCTGGTAAAGCCAAAAAACTGAGTTGTTTTTATCACGGACGCCGATTTGATCTGGGTGGGAATTTTGAGCATATGCCAGAATTTGAGCAGACAGAAGACTTCCCCAGACCCTGTGACAATTTGCATCGTTTCCCCCTAAAGCAATGGGGGCCCTTTCTTTTTGGAGGATTGGATCCTAGCTTTGATATTCAAGAGGTTATAGATGTTATGAATGAACGGGTTGGATTTTTACCGCTGAACGACTTCAAGTTTGACGCTACCCTATCCAAAGACTTTTTAGTACACGCACACTGGGCCTTGTACTGCGACAATTATCTGGAAGGATTTCATATTCCCTTTGTACATCAAGGATTGAATGAAGTCTTGGACTACGGAACTTATAAAACCATTTGTTACGACCATTGCAACTTGCAGATCGGGTATACGGATGAGGCCACAGAGGTCTTTGATCTACCTGAAGGACATATAGATCACGGCAAACAGGTAGCAGCCTATTATTACTGGGTATTCCCAAATATGATGTTCAACTTTTATCCCTGGGGCTGTTCGGTAAATGTGGTAAAACCCATTAGCGACAACAGAACCAAGGTCTCCTTTATAAGCTATGTTTGGGATCCATCAAAACTCAATAAAGGCGCAGGGGCAGAATTGGAAAAAGTAGAACGGGAAGACGAATTTGTGGTTGAAAACGTTCACAACGGCCTGAGATCTAAATTCTACAAAGCCGGTCGTTTCTCTCCCACAAGAGAACAGGGAGTTCATCATTTTCACCGTTTGCTGGCTGAATTTCTCTCTCGGAAATAACTCAATTTTAGCCGCTTAATTTTTATCGAAATCCTTTTCGCTTCTGCGGGGCAATAATTAACTTTGGCACAACCAAAATCAAAGCAATGAAGCCCGATCTTTTTGAAGCTCCGGATTATTATCAAATCGACGATTTATTAACGGAAGAGCACAAGCTTGTACGTGACGCTGCCCGTGAATGGGTAAAGCGCGATGTTTCACCAATTATTGAGGATTACGCCCAGCGCGCTGAGTTCCCAAACCAGATCATTGGCGGTTTGGCAGAAATTGGAGCCTTTGGTCCTTATATTCCTGAAGAGTACGGCGGAGCCGGCTTAGATCAGATCTCTTACGGTTTGATCATGCAGGAGATAGAACGCGGTGATAGTGGAGTACGCTCTACAGCATCCGTACAGTCTTCTTTGGTGATGTATCCGATCTTCAAATACGGAACAGAAGAACAACGCAAAAAGTATTTGCCAAAATTGGCCTCCGGAGAATACATGGGTTGTTTTGGATTGACTGAGCCTGACCACGGTTCAAACCCTGGTGGAATGACCACCAACTACAAAGACATGGGAGATCACTACCTGCTCAACGGAGCCAAAATGTGGATCTCTAATGCTCCATTTGCCGATGTAGCTGTAGTTTGGGCTAAGAATGAAGAAGGTCGCATCCACGGATTGATCGTTGAGCGTGGCATGGAAGGATTCAGCACTCCAGAAACACACAATAAATGGTCTTTAAGAGCCAGTGCTACCGGAGAATTGATCTTTGACAACGTAAAAGTGCCTAAAGAAAACCTGTTGCCAAACAAAACAGGACTTGGTGCACCACTTGGATGTTTGGACTCTGCGCGTTATGGAATTGCTTGGGGTGCTATTGGAGCCGCCATGGATTGTTACGACACCGCGCTTCGTTATTCCAAAGAGCGCATTCAGTTCGGGAAGCCAATTGCCGCTTTCCAATTGCAACAAAAGAAACTAGCAGAAATGATCACTGAGATCACCAAAGCACAGCTTTTAACGTGGCGTCTAGGTGTATTGAGAAATGAGGGAAGAGCTACTTCTGCTCAGATCTCCATGGCTAAAAGAAACAATGTGGACATGGCCATCAATATTGCACGTGAAGCACGTCAAATGCTTGGTGGAATGGGAATCACTGGCGAGTACAGCATCATGCGTCACTCCATGAACTTGGAAAGTGTGATCACCTATGAAGGAACTCATGACATCCACCTATTGATCACTGGTTTAGACATCACAGGAGAGAACGCTTTCAAATAAAAAAGAAGCGACTTTAAAATATCAAGACCGAGGAGTTTTTAATTCCTCGGTTTTTTTGTGGATATTTATTCGAGAGAAACACAGCTATGTCTACCAAATCCCGTTTTGATCGCGCTTACAAGAATGCGCTAGTAGTTCCGTTTAACGATACTTCTAAATTCATTCTATTTAGCGATTGCCACCGTGGGGACAATAGTTTTGCCGACGATTTTGCTCGGAACAGACATATGTATTTCCACGCCATGAAACACTACTATAAAAGTGGATTCAGCTATTGTGAGTTAGGTGATGGCGATGAGCTTTGGGAGAACCGACAATTTGAGGATATCTATCCGGCACACACCAACGTCTATAAACTGCTCAAAGAAATGCACAAGGAGTGTCGTTTTCACCCGATATACGGAAACCACGACATGGTGTATAAGAACAAGAGCTATGTAGAAAAGCACCTCTCACACTATTTTGACCCTAAGACCGGAGAGGAAGTGCCTTTATTCCCTGGGATCACCTATCACGAAGCCATCATTTTAAAACACGAGACCACAGGACAGGAGATCTTTATGGCTCACGGGCATCAAGCCGATTGGTGGAATTATTTGTTTTGGAAATGGGGTCGCTTCTTGGTTCGTGTGCTTTGGAAGCCTTTGCATGTGGTTGGTATTTAT
>NZ_JABSPU010000010.1:0-34022 GCF_013214815.1 Gilvibacter sp. | reverse complement strand
CATAGTAGAGAAGCGCACCAAAAAATGGATCCGTGAAAAGGACAATTTAATGCCCAAATGCGGACACACCCACAGACCTAGATTTCCAGAACCTGGCGAGACCCCTTACTTCAATGACGGCAGCTGTGTACACCCACGCAGTATTACAGGAATTGAGATCGAGAACGGGAGCATATCGCTCATCAAATGGCAATTGGCCACAGATGAAACCGGAGTATTAAAAATTGAAAGGGTATTACTAGAAGGTCCGCAGAAACTGACGGATTATATGAAAGCCTAAGGCTCCTCCGGAGCTAAAGTCACCGCCAAACCATCCATATCAGGATGAATGTGCAGTTGACATCCCAAACGGCTGTTTTCTTGCACAAAATAGGCTTGACCCAGCATGGCGTCTTCATCATCTCCCATCTCTGACAGCTCGTGGTCACTCTCAATATAACACTGACAAGAGGCGCACATGGCCATTCCTCCACAAATACCAATGGTTCCTTCTGGAGCGAGCTCATAAGATCTGACCACTTCCATTAGATTCATATTCATATCCGTTGGAGCCTGCACTTCATGCGTGGTTCCATCACGATCAGTTATATGAAGAGTAATATCACTCATGGGGGTTATTCAATCGCTTTAACGACTGCTTTTGGCGCTTCTTTTTTTGTTCCATCAAAACCTTCTACTCCGCCTACAGTGGTGTATTTCATCACATAACGCTTATCTGGGAAGATGCGTTTGTAAGCACTTTGACACATCAAGGTCGCCTCGTGGAAACCACAGAGGATCAATTTAAGCTTACCAGGATAAGTATTGACATCACCAATAGCATAGATGCCTGGAATGTTGGTCTGATAGTCCAGAGAATTGTCAACTTTGATGGCATTCTTCTCAATCTCTAATCCCCAGTTGGCAATAGGCCCTAGCTTAGGAGACAAGCCAAATAGCGGGATGAAATTGTCAATCTCGATCTTTGTTTCTTCTTTAGTGCTAGTATTGGTCACCGTTACCGCTTCTAGCGAATCTGTGCCGTGTAAAGCAGTTACCTCAGCAGGAGTGATGAGTTTGATCTTGCCTTGATTCTTCAATTCCTGTACTTTCTCTACGGAATCTAAAGCGCCTCGGAATTCATTACGGCGGTGAACCAAGGTCACCTCGGAAGCTACATCCGTTAGAAAAATACTCCAATCCAAAGCAGAGTCTCCTCCACCAGCGATCAATACTTTTTTATCGCGATACACCTCAGGATCTCGAATGATATAAGCAATGCCGTTATCCTCAAAGGTTTCTAGACCTTCCAAGATGGGTTTGCGAGGCTCAAAACTCCCCAAACCACCTGCAATTGCAACAATGGGCGCATGGTGTTTGGTGCCCTTGTTTGTCGTTACTATAAAGCTTCCATCTTCTTGCTTTTCAATGGTATCAGCGCGCTCACCTAGGGTAAATCCAGGCTGAAACGGCTCGATCTGTTTCATCAAATTATCCACAAGATCTCCCGCCAAAACTTCTGGAAAAGCTGGAATGTCATAGATGGGTTTTTTGGGATAGATCTCCGCACATTGTCCGCCAGGTTGCGGCAGTGCGTCTATCAAGTGACACTTTAGTTTGAGCAAACCCGCCTCAAAAACTGCGAACAATCCGGTGGGGCCGGCTCCTATGATCAGTATATCGGTTTTTATCATAAATCGAATGTGCTACTTCTGGCGGTCAAATTTAAAGGGCAGATGACACACAGGCCATGACCCTTATCATTTTAATCAATGTTAACCACTTTTTGTATTTGCGGCACGTACTTTTTGATGGTCATCTCCACGCCGCTTTTCAAGGTCATTTGGTTCACACTACAGGCCACACAGTTTCCGTGAAGTTTCACAGTAACGATATCGTCTGCAATTTCGATCAAGGAGATATCTCCTCCATCACTTACCAGAAAAGGACGGATCTCATCCAAAGCCTTTTCTACATTCTGTTTTACCTCTGCTTGTGTCATTTTTATTTGTTTACAGCTGAACATCCAGCCATAGTCGTAATCTTGATCGCCTCAGTTGGCGGTAAACTTTCATTGCGCTTTACAGTCTGCTCAACCACATTACGGGTAAGCATCTCAAAAGCCTGCTCTGTTGCTGTTTCTGTCTGAAGGGCCGCAGGGCGTCCAACATCTCCAGCTTCTCGGATCCCTTGTACCAAAGGAATTTCTCCCAACAAAGGTACTTCCAAGTCCTCTGCTAAGTGCTTGGCACCTGAGTCTCCAAAGATATAGTATTTGTTATCAGGCAGTTCTGCCGGAGTGAAATAGGCCATATTTTCAACGATCCCCAAAACAGGAACGTCAATATTCTCTTGCTGAAACATAGCCACCCCTTTGCGAGCATCTGCTAGAGCAACATTTTGTGGCGTACTTACTACCACAGCACCAGTGATTGGCAAACTCTGCATGATACTCAAGTGAATGTCTCCCGTTCCCGGAGGAAGATCAATCAGCATAAAATCCAGATCACCCCAAGCTGCATCAAAGATCAATTGATTGAGTGCTTTAGCCGCCATAGGACCTCTCCAGATCACCGCTTGATTAGGCTGGGTAAAGAAACCAATAGAAAGGATCTTTACGCCATAGCTTTCCACAGGGCGCATTTTACTTTTTCCGTCCACATTGACAGAAAGCGGACGCTCTTCAGCCACGTCAAACATGATGGGAATGGAAGGTCCGTAGATATCTGCATCTAATATTCCCACCTTAAAGCCCATTTTTTGAAGGCTCACGGCAATGTTTGCAGTTACAGTAGATTTTCCAACTCCGCCCTTTCCAGAAGCCACCGCAACGATGTTCTGAATTCCCGGAATTGGTTTTCCTTTAATCAAGTTAGGCTTTTGGGTTTGCACCGGAGCCTCAACCTTAATATTCACTTGTACCTTGGCATCTGTACTGACCTTTTCCTGAATGGTTTTGATCACGTCTGCCTCAGCGCGTTTCTTTATATGCATGGCAGGTGTAGTCAGCAGTAAATCAACAACGACCTCATCCGCAAAGACAATCACATTTTTGACCGCTCCGCTCTCTACCATATTTTGACCGGCTCCCGCAACAGAAATTGTTGCTAAGGCATCCAGTACGTCTTGTTTTTTTATCTTCATGAAACAGTTCCGTTTTTAGAAACTTTCTGTAATACAAAGATACCACTAAAGGCCCATAAAATAAAAGGGCGTCATCAAAATGATTGATGTGAAAATCAGGGCTTTGAATAGCGCCCTAAAAGGGAGGAGGTAACTCTTGCTGCGGATCCCAAAAGTGCTTGTCGAGTTCTTGAATCTGATTGTCAATGATCACAACTCCCTCATTCTCCAAAAGTTGTTGCATCAAGTTGGTTCCTTGAAAATGATGTTTCCCGGTGAGTAAGCCTTTTCGATTCACCACACGATGCGCCGGAACATCTTTCCCGTGAGAAGCATTCATGGCCCATCCGACCATACGCGCACTGCGCGGAGCAGCGAGGTACTTAGCAATAGCTCCATAACTAGTTACACGACCGTCTGGAATTTGACGCACCACATCGTAAACTCGATCAAAAAAAGAAGCTTCAGTCATTAGAGGTTGTTTAGAATTTTAATCAAGGTCAATATGGAGACGACCCCAGTAATACCGCCAATAACGTAGTTCATATTCACTTTGGATTCCCCTTGTTTTTTCTTGAGGTGTTTGAAAAATTGAATGTAAATACCCAGCATGGCTAAAGTCCCTAAAACCGATCCGATCACACAAAGCAAAATTGCATTCGGGTTGAATTCAAACCATCCGAAGGCATTGAAAGTGATACTAATATAAACCCAATACGGCAACGGTAACAGGTTCAGAGCCGCCAAGAGCATGCCCAAAAAGAAGCGATTTTTCCCAGTTTTGGTAACCTCATCCGCTGGTTTTCTTCTGGAATCCTTGGCGATAAAAAAGAAATAAATCGTCAAGCAAATAAAGATGCCTAAACCAATTTGACGCAACAACTGAATGATCTCAGGATGCATCTCCAAATAGCGCGCAAATAAGAGCGCTAAATACGTCTGAATTAAAACGGTAACGCCCACACCAACGGCAAAGGTTGCAGCGCTTTTGCGCCCTTCATGCATGCTGATCTTGGCCGCAGAAATGTTCAATAAACCAGGAGGAATCACGCCAATAAAGGCCGCGACAAAACCAAAGATCAAATGTGGAAATAGCCCCATACAGCTTCTTTACATCTGGGAAGATAAAAAATTATTCCCCCAAATGACATTTGAGGTAAGTTATCTTTTTACCCTGCTCCAAATACTGCTTCTCGTAATAGGTTTGTATGGCGGTGACTTCCTTTGGAGTGTATTCGTTGCCGTAAACATCGTGATGAGCATAAACGATATCAGCGCCAATCCCCTGTAAAAGTCCCAAGGTATAACCATGCATGAATTCGGAGTCTGTTTTGCGGTGCAAGAACCCAGGATTTCCGAGGAGCTTGCGGTATTTATCCAAGAATTCTGGGTTGGTCATGCGGTGTTTGGTGCGCTTGTATTTGAGCTGCGGATCTGGAAAGGTGATCCAGATCTCAGAGACCTCATCGGCATCAAAGAGGTAATTGATCAATTCAATCTGAGTCCGCAAAAAACGAACATTGGGCAAACCTTCTTCTAAGGCGGTTTTAGCACCTCGCCAAAAACGAGCTCCTTTAATATCGATCCCGACAAAGTTCTTGTCTGGATTGGCTTGCGCTAGACCCACGCTGTATTCGCCCTTACCACAACCGAGCTCCAGCACCAAAGGCTTGTCATTTTTAAAGACCTCTGCATTCCAATTTCCCTTGAGTTTTAAGCTGTCGTTGATGACCTCTTCTCGGGTGGGTTGGATCACGTTTTCAAAGGTTTCGTTCTCCCGGAATCGTTTCAGTTTATTCTTGCTGCCCAATGAATTTTAATTTTTGGTAAAATTAAGGAAATAAAATCCGCCTCCATATTGCTATTTTTGCACATTATTACCCCCAATGAAACCAAACAAAACCATACTAGTCGCGCCCTTGAACTGGGGATTAGGTCACGCCACGCGCTGCATACCTATCATTAAAGCACTATTAGAAAGCAATTACAATGTTTTGATCGCAAGTGATGGAGCTGCCCTGTCCTTGCTTAGAGAGGAGTTCCCAGACCTTCCTTTTAAAGAATTACCCGGATACAACATTAGCTATTCCAAAAAGAAGCATCTTTTTAAAGCGCAAATGCTTTTACAGAGTCCGCGTATACTCAAAGCAGCAAAACAAGAACGCAAGCTTGTAAATCAATGGGTTTCTGAAGGTTTGGTGGATGGGATCATTTCAGACAACCGTTTAGGGGTGCGAAGTAATAAGGTGTATTCGGCTTTTATAACCCATCAATTAGAAGTTTTAAGCGGCACCACCACCGGGATCAGTTCTAAGCTTCACAAGCAGATCATCAAACGATTTGACGCCTGTTGGGTACCTGATCACAAAGCCAAACCCAATCTTTCAGGCAGACTGGGACATCCGGCGAAGCCACCTAAAAACACCACCTATATCGGCGCCCTGAGTCGCTTTGAAAAAAAGGAGCTTCCCATCACCCACGATTACCTCATTTTACTGTCAGGACCAGAACCTCAACGTACACTTTTAGAAGAATTACTGCTTGAATCCTTTGCAGATACTGACAAAAGGGTCTTGTGTGTTTTAGGCAAAACAGATCAACCACAAAGTCGCTATAAGCATGGAAATATAGAAATAGTGACCTTTATGACCTCCAAAGAACTGGAAGCAGCCATAAACAGCAGCGAACTGGTGATTTCAAGATCAGGTTATACCACGATCATGGATCTTGCCGCCTTGGAAAAGAAAGCTTTATTCATTCCAACACCGGGCCAATATGAACAGGAATATTTGGCAAAAAAACTATCCGCTCAAGGCTTGGTTCCTTATGTGACTCAGCATCGTTTTAATTTACAGGCATTGGGAAAAGTACCTCTGTACTCAGGATTGCGTTTAGGTCACGAAACTGTCGACCTCAAAGAGCTATTCGCTCATTTCTAAGGTAAAGGAGAATTCAGACCCCACACCCAATTCACTCTCGACGTAGATCTTTTCTCCGTGAGCTTCTAAAATGTGCTTCACAATAGCCAAACCGAGTCCAGAACCACCCTCTTTTCGTGAACCACTTTTGTCCACTCTAAAGAAGCGTTCAAAAAGTCTGGTTAGATTTTCTTGTTCGATCCCTTCTCCGTTATCAGTCACTCGAATGATCACCTTATTTTGAATGAGATCTTCCACGCTAACCTCTGTAGTACCGTCTTGCTTGCCGTATTTAATCGAATTAACGATCAAATTAGTGGTCACCTGTTGAATGCGCTCCCGATCTGCATAGACCATGATAGGCTTAGCGTATTGAGTGTCAAAAGTTAGGGTGATTCCTTTTTTCTGAGCGCGCATCTCAAAGAGATCAAATACGTTTTGCAAGAGCTCTATGATATCAAAATTCTCTTTGTGTAAGTTTAGATCTCCTACCTCTAATTTAGAGATCATGTCCAAGTCTTGTACAATTACAATGAGTCGCTCTACCCCTTTACTGGCGCGTTCCAAATACTTTTTGCGAACGCTTTTGTCCTTTAAAGCTCCATCCAACAAGGTCAGGATATAACTTTGAACCGTAAACAGCGGTGTTTTGAGTTCGTGGGAAACATTACCCATGAATTCCTTTCTGTAATTCTCTCGGATCTGCATGGCTTCGATCTCTAAACGTTTTTCACGTGTAAAGCGTTCTACACTTTTGGAAAAGGTGGCTAGGTCCGTAGTAATGCTGTCGTTTTCTAAAGTGGTCTCTTCTAGCGAATTTACCTCGTCATAGATGTTTTTGATCTGACGCAGGATGAACTTTCGCGTCCGCAATTCTACTACAATGATCCCGACAAGCCATACAGCAAGAAAGGCAATGAGCACATACCAGAGGTTGAGCTGGTCCGTAAACTTTAAGAAAAGAAAAAAGCCGGAGCTTACTGCGATAGATAAGTAAAGCGCAGAAACTAGGGCAAATGAATATTTTGAATCAGACTTGGACACAGCCAAAGATAGGATTTAGACAATAAACTTATAGCCTACACCCTTGACTGTTTTAAAGCTGTTATCTCCAATTTTTTCACGGAGCTTTCTGATGTGCACATCAATGGTTCTTCCACCAACAATCACTTCATTACCCCAAACCTTCTCGAGAATCTCTTCTCGCTTAAAAACTTTCCCCGGTTTAGAGGCCAAAAGCGCTAAGAGTTCAAACTCTTTGCGCGGCAAGAATAGTTCCTTGCCTTTTTTAATGATCTTGTATTCCTCACGGTTGATCACCAAATCACCTAAACTTACAGCAGCACCAGATTCGTCGGCATCTTTAAAGCGACGCAACAAAGCTTTCACCTTACTGACCAATACTTTTGGTTTGATGGGCTTAGTGATATAGTCGTCAGCACCGGCTTCAAAGCCGGCAACTTGAGAATAGTCTTCTCCACGAGCAGTCAAAAAGGTAATGATAGTGTCTGAAAGGGCTGGAATAGCACGCAATTTCTCACAAGCTTCCATCCCGTCCATTTCTGGCATCATTACATCGAGGATGATCAAATGTGGATTGATCTTTTTGGCCACTTCAATGGCCTCTAGTCCGTTTTCTGCGGTGGTTAGTTGGTATCCCTCATTAGAAAGATTATACCCAACGATTTCTAAGATGTCTGGCTCGTCGTCAACCAGGAGGATCTTCATATCCTTTTTTTTCATCGATTTCAAATTTATCGGCCAGTGGACAAAAAGGTCTTGGCGGCCATTCAGTGGTCAGATACAATTTGTATACATCTGCTTGAACCAAAGATAATGTTATTTAAATGCGCTTCTCTAGCTTGATTACAAGATATAAACTTTATGTAAAGCAATCAAAACATTCGGTTAACATAGCTTCATCGGCCTAATTGACTCTGCAATAAGCACTAAGACCTGTGTTATCATATGGTTAAGAGCGTTTATTTAGAGATAATTTAAGAAGCCATTCTGGCAAACTTTGTATCTTTGACCCAATCAATTTTAACTAAATTCATAATGAAGAAAATTACACTTATTGCAACCCTTATGCTGGCTGGAATGATGCAAGCGCAGACGGTAGTAATTTCAAGTACAAGTTTTGAAGAGGAAGTGATTGAAGCCGGAGTAAACGACGGACAATACACAGACACAGGAGACGCAACAGTTGCTCACGACCTTATCAACAACGCTGGGGAAACTCCAGTAGATCAATCTGGAGGAACAGAAATGGCAGTAGATGCACGTTATGAGCCGTATGATGAGCCAGGTTCTGGTTTGACAGACGGAGACTTTGTTGGGGTAACTAACTTTACAGGAACTGTTGGAGCCTTTACGGATGGTGTCCAAGGATACCAATTCCAAGATTCTGACGGAAACATGATCGTTGAGTTTGAAGAAATCGACCTAACTGATTTCGAAAACGTAACAGTAAGCCTAGACTACTGGATCCAAGAAACTGGTTATGAGTATTCTGATGGTTCTAATAGCAGTGGTAATGATGTGATCCGCATTTTTGTAAGAGACATCACTGGATCTTCTGAGATCGATATCTTAAATACTTTTGGAAGTGACATCAACGACCTTGGTATTGAAGGTGCGTGGATCAACGGATCTGCTAGTGTACCTGCAGGATCTACTATCCAATTGGTTATCGAATTCCGTTCTAACTCTGGTTCTGAGGCTTTGTTTATTGACAATGTCCTTGTAGAAGGAGAAGAAGTATTGGGTGTTGACACGCAAGACAACAACGGATTCAGCATGTATCCAAATCCTGCAAACGGAGACGTACTTAACATTGTTTCTGCTACAAACCAAACTAAAGACGTGGTTGTATACGACGTACTTGGACAGCGTGTATTGCAGTCTCAAGTGACTAACTCTCGTTTGAACATTGGAGCACTTAGCTCTGGAATCTACTTGGTTCAAGTAACTGAGAACGGATTCACTTCTACTAAGAAATTAGTGGTTCGTTAATTCGAACTTTCAATTATAGGAAAGGCGTTTCCCGTTGGGGAAGCGCTTTTTTTTTGCCTAATTTTACCGAGCTAATCCGCCGGTATGAATCCCAAAGAACTGTTGTTAAATACTACAGCCGCCAACTTTTTGGAATCGGCCTTGCAGGTCTTTGCATACCAATACGAGCATTGTGCTCCCTACAGAGAATTTTGTGATCACTTAAAGCGAGATCCTTCCAATGTTCAAAAATTGGAGGACCTTCCGTTTTTACCCGTTTCGCTTTTTAAAGATCATAAACTGATCGCCTCAGAAAAATCTTCCGAACTTATTTTTAGGAGCAGCGGAACCACTGGAAGTGTTCCCAGTACGCATTATGTAGTTGATCCCAGTCTTTATGAGCTAAGTTTTACTGCTGGTTTTGAGCAGCGCTACGGCCTTTTAGAAGATTATGTGATCTTGGGATTACTTCCGAGTTATCTCGAGCGTCAAGACGCCTCACTAGTCTATATGGTTGATCATTGGATAAAAAAAAGCGGACGCGCTGAAAGCGGTTTCTATCTCGATGATCTTGATCAGTTACGTACCACCATTGAAGGTCTTGAAGCCAAAGCACAAAAATATGTGCTCATTGGAGTTTCTTTTGCTCTTTTGGACTTAGCAAGCCTTGGACCGCTCCCAATTCAACACGGCATAGTCATGGAAACTGGAGGTATGAAAGGACGTCGAAAGGAGCTCATCCGCAGTGAACTTCACTCAGAACTAAAAACTTCTTTTGGCGCAAAGGCCATCCATTCAGAATACGGCATGACCGAACTCCTTTCTCAAGCTTATGCTGGAGAGACTGGCAGATTTACCACTCCACCTTGGATGAAGGTACTCACACGGCAACCCAATGATCCTTTTGAATACACCCAAGGAGCTACCGGAGGTATCTCTATCATTGATCTGGCCAACTATTATTCCTGCAGCTTTTTGGCCACACAGGATTTGGGTAAAATTCACACCGATGGCAGTTTCGAAATTTTAGGTAGATTTGATCAAAGCGATCTACGCGGATGCAATATAATGGTTCTTTAAATGAGTAAATCATCGGACACTCTAGCTAGAGGCTGTTTGTGGCTCGTACTTTTACTGCTGATCACAGTGGCTGTCTTTGGCTTTCTGTACGCCTTTGGAGTTCGCCCTGGCATAATTTACTTCATTGCCGTTGTGGCTTGTAGTTGGTTGGTTAAGCAAATGCTCAAACCCAAAGAGGAATCAAGTCTTAATTCAAGGATTCGCTACAGGCTGATTTTTATACTGGTCGTAGTATTCTGTTTTGCAGGTTTTCTCAACAAGGTCGCCAAACACACCCAAACCTACAGCTATGAATACTCAGAAGAAAACGTAGTTTCGGCAGACACCCTGTACGTTAATGAGCAAGCGGTGCCTATTTGGAGTTCTTATAGAAGTTGGAAGGACAATGCTGGGAACGCCTATGAAGGCTCATTGCGTGTTACTCAAGAAGATTATGCCAGCCTCAAAGACCTATCTGCTCAGTACCAACATCGCGGGGATCCGGAGCTTTTTTGGGGGGAACTCTATGCCTTTTTAGAAAGTCGCAATGAAGACAGTTTGGAGTTACTTTTTGAAACCTTTGCGCTTTTGCAACAGGAGCATCAGCTCAATCAAATGGAATTTGCGCAGATGGTCACCACTTGTATCCAAGACATCCCGTATGCGCTGGTCTTTTCTGGGGCTTGCCTCCCGGCAGATCAGTACAGTGATGAGACCATATCTGAAGTACTTGAAAACTGCCCGGAGTGTTGTATTGGCAATAAACAATTTGGTATTCAGGCTCCAGTAGAATTTATCGCAACACTAAAGGGAGATTGTGACACGCGTACAGTTTTGATCTATAGCGTACTCAAACACTTTGACTATGACGTGGCAATCTTGAACAGTAATTTTTACCGTCACTCTGTGCTCGGATTAAACATACCCGCCAGCGGTCAATACAAGGTCTGGCGTGGCAAACGCTATTATGTGTGGGAGACCACCTCAAAATATTTCCGAATTGGTCAAATGGGCGCAAGCATGAATGACCTTTCGCATTGGAACATCGTATTAAGAAGTAAATAATTGGTTTATGGACAACTTGTTTTATCTATCCGTTTTAGAGATCGTTATTGGTCTGATCCTCTCTGTAGGTATCTTTTTTATGAGCTTTAAACTGCTCAAACTGTTTTTCTTTCGCAATGAAGCCTTGGAAGCTTCCAATCAGGCTTTTGCTATTTTCTGTGCGGGGATCTTTATTTCCATCGGATTAATTCTGAGCGAGTTGGTTCCTTCCATTACCAACGTAATTCGCACGGCAGTTGTCCAAGACCCAGGCCTGAGCACCGGACAAGTTTTGACCTACGCGGGCTTGAGTTTGACCGTTGGCTTTATCATTGCAGTTTTGATCAACGGAGCTGTGTTCCTCTTATTCTCTGCCTTGACCAAAGGCATCAATGAGTTTGAATCCATTAAAAACAACAACGCCTCCGTAGCAACCATGGTGGCGAGTTTACTGGTATCCATTACCCTTATTGTGAAAAATTCCATTGCTGTTTTGATCAGCACCATGGTCCCTTTTCCAGAGGTGTCAAATTTTTTGTAAGGAATTAAATTATATCCGACTGACTACCCAAGAATGAGAAAGTAACTTTTTAATCGCGCTGCTAAGACGCGTTTCATATGAGAAAGAAAAGTTATGCCCAAACTATGAGCTAGAAGGTCGTAGTGAGGATTTGAAAGCACAAAAAAACCAAGTGTTTTCTGTATTTCAGCATAGCAGAGCTATGGTTAAATATAAAAACACAGTTAATCGTTTGGTTTTGAAGTGATTTCAATACGCAATAGATTTTCTATTGCATATTTTGGGCACCCTTCATAATTTGGTTAGTTAATTAGTTGGTTAGAAAAAAGCCCGCTTCGATAGGAGCGGGCTTTTCTTATTAATCGTTGATCTTGTAGACCAAATAATTCTTCTTTCCGCGTTGCAGCAGTATAAACTTGTTGTTTATTAAGTCCGATGCGTTTAAGGTCTTGGATTCATTTACCTTTTCCTTATTCACAGAAATGGAGTTTTCCTTGAGGGCGCGGCGCGCCTCACCGTTTGATTTTAAAAAGTCAGAATGCTCTACCAAAGCTGCGATCATATCTACTCCTTCTTCTAAAATCGCACGAGAAAGTTCAGCTTGAGGCACTCCAGAGAACACATCCAAGAAGGTTTGTTCATCCAAAGTACGGAGACTATCAGCCGTAGATTTTCCAAAGAGTATGTTTGATGCCGCAACGGCTTGCTCTAAGGCTTCTTTGCCGTGAACGGTAGTGGTCACCTCCTCTGCCAAACGCTTTTGCAACAAACGCATATGCGGCTGCTCTTTATGCTCAGCAATTAAAGATTCCACCGTCTGCTGATCCAGGAAAGTAAAGATCTTGATGTATTTTTCTGCGTCCGCGTCTGCGGAGTTGATCCAGTACTGGTAGAATTTGTAAGGAGACGTTCGTTTTGGATCCAACCAAACGTTTCCGCCTTCACTCTTCCCAAACTTGCTTCCATCACTCTTGGTGATCAACGGACAGGTCAAAGCAAAACCTTTTCCACCGCCAATTCTACGAATCAATTCTGTTCCCGTGGTGATATTTCCCCACTGATCGCTACCGCCCATTTGAAGGGTGCAATCTTCGTTTTGATAGAGGTGTAAAAAGTCATAACCTTGAACAAGCTGATAGGTAAACTCGGTAAAGGACATTCCTTGCGCGCCTTCTCCTGTGAGACGATTCTTCACAGAATCTTTGGCCATCATATAGTTTACAGTAATGTGCTTTCCAACATCGCGGATGAAATCCAAAAAAGAGAATTCTTTCATCCAGTCGTAGTTATTTACCATCACCGCCTGATTCTCAGTTCCGGAATCAAAGTCCAAAAAGTGCGACAATTGAGCGCGTACGCATTCTTGATTGCGACGCAGCGTAGCCTCATCAAGCAAGTTACGCTCGCTGGACTTTCCAGATGGATCACCGATCATTCCCGTTGCACCTCCAACCAAAGCAACAGGCTTATGACCTGCACGTTGAAAGTGTGCCAAGAGCATAATGGGCACCAAGTTTCCAATATGCAGCGAATCTGCGGTAGGATCAAAGCCTACGTAGGCCGCTCTCATGGCCTCATTTAGGTGTTCTTCTGTATCGGGCATCACATCGTGGATCATCCCTCTCCATTGCAGTTCTTCTACAAAATTGCTCGGCATCGCATTAAATTTTGGACAAAGATAGCCGTCCACTTTTCAATATGAAAGTCACAACCGCATTTTTAGCGGTATTCGGCCATATTACAGTAAATTCGCAATATGATTCTAGTGACAGGAGCTACAGGTTTGGTTGGGAGTCACTTGCTGTGTCAATTGTTGGAGCAGCAAGAAGCGGTTCGCGCCATTTATCGTGACCAGGCAGGCCAGAATCGCGTTTTGGATTTACTCAGCAAAAATGAAGCTGCCAAAGCCCAACAACACAAACTGGAATGGGTCCAAGCAGACCTGCTCGATCTTATCTCCTTAGAAAAAGCATGTCAAGGCATTTCACAGATCTATCATTGTGCAGCCTACATCAGTTTTGATCCGCGGCAACGCAAAAAACTCCGAAAGGTCAATATTGAAGGTACTGCAAATTTGGTCAATGTCGCATTAGGCGCTGGAGTAAAGAAACTGTGTCATATAAGTTCGGTCGCCACCTTAGGCACTCCCTTAGGAGATCAACCTACTACAGAGAAAACCGAATGGAATCCGCAACAACCCGGAAGCGTTTACGCCATTTCTAAATACGGAGCCGAAATGGAAATTTGGCGAGGCGGGCAAGAAGGGCTGCAAGTTAGTATGGTGCTCCCAGCTGTTATTTTGGGAGAAGGCCATTGGGATTCCGCCAGCGGTAGCATTATTAAACGAGCAGCTCATGGCGTTCCGTTTTACACGCCCGGAGGTTCTGGTTTTGTGGATGTTAAAGATGTGGTGCGGGCGAGCATTCTTGCTGCTAATGACCCAAAAGCCGATGGACAGAAGTACCTGCTTGCAGTTAGAAACCTCGAGTATAAAGAGCTTTTTGGTTTACTCGGAAGTAGACTTGGTAAAAAGCCGCCAAAAACTGCTGTTCCAAAAATTATGATGTACGTTTTAGCCTTTCTGGATGGTATTAAAAGTCGTCTGCTTGGAACAGAACAAAAGCTCTCCTTTGCATTAATACCTTCCTTGTACTCCGTTTCCAATTATTCCAGTGAAAAGATAAAAACAGAATTGGATTTCAGCTTTACGCCTATTGAAGAAAGTCTAGATCGAATTTGTGCGGCGTTTACCGCTGAGAATCGTCCTTAGAACGCGGTGTGATCTCTCCTTGCAATGTACGTTTAGCAGCCTCTGGTTTTGTGATGGAATCCGCAGGATGTTCTGGTTTGTCCAAATCTACATCCAAACTGTCTTTGCCACCTAAACCTAAGCTGTCTCTACGGCGCTTGTTAACCTCGCGCATGGAATCGCGTTCGCGTTTCTTGCGTTCCTCTTCCAGAGTAACTATGGAATCTACCACGGCAAAGCGTTCATTGATGTTCAGCTGAACCTGCTCAAACATTTTTTTGTAATTGTCCAGATCTGCACTGTAATAGGCATTGCTTTGCTCGTATTGCAAACTGTCAATCCCGTATTTTTTGTAGACGTATTCTGTTAGCGCGACTTGTTCTCGCAACAAAACAGTTCGGTTGAAATTCTTAGAAGCATTGGCCAAATAGGCATCTGTGTAGACCTCAATCATGGTCGCCCGATCAATGAGGTTGTCCGGAGCCTCCGGATACTGGATATCCTGGCACTGCCATAAAAGTAAAGCCATTGCTATGTATCCGATCTGCTTCATTAACGATTAAAGGTCAAACGCTCTGCTTTGGGTTTCTCCAAAAGATTAAAATTCTCATAAGCCAAGGTACCGTTGACAAAGGTATGCGTAACTCGAGATTTAAAGCTGGTTCCTTCAAAAGGAGACCATCCGCATTTGTACATGATATTGTCCTTGTTCACAGTCCAAGGCGCACTAGGATCGATCAACACCAAATCCGCTTTATAACCCTCGCGGATGTAACCACGATCTGCGATCTCGAAAAGAATAGCAGGATTGTGACACATTTTCTCCACCAACTTCTCTACAGAGATCACTCCTTGATGCACATACTCCATAAGGGCAACAACAGCGTGCTGTACTAAAGGTCCACCAGATGGGGCAGAAGTATAAGGATTGGCCTTTTCTTCTACCGTATGCGGTGCGTGGTCTGTAGCAATCACGTCAATCTTATCGTTAAGCAGCGCTTTCCAAAGTCCTTCTTTGTCCTTGGCAGTCTTTACCGCTGGGTTCCATTTGATCTTGGAGCCTTTGGTTTTATAGTCTGCGTCCGTAAAGTGCAGGTGGTGCACGCAAACCTCGGCAGTAATTTGTTTATCCTTTAAGGCCTTTTTATTGCTGAAGAGTTTAGTTTCTTTAGCCGTGGAAAGATGGAATACATGCAAACGCGCTCCGGTCTTCTTAGCCAAAGCAACTGCCTGACTTGAAGAGATATAACAAGCCTCTTCGCTTCGGATCACGGGGTGTAATTCCATGGGAATATCGTCTCCATAGATCTCCTTGTGCTTGGCTAAATTCTCACGAATGGTTTGCTCGTCCTCACAGTGTACAGAAATTCTAAGGCTGGTGCTGGAGAAAATCGCCTCTAACACCTCAGGATCATCTACCAACATATTTCCTGTAGAAGAACCTAAAAAGAGTTTGATACCCGCCACTTTATGTGGATCCACTTGCTTCAATTCTTCCAAATTGTCATTGGTACCGCCAAACATAAAAGAATAGTTGGCCCAAGAAACCTCAGACGCTCGGCTGAATTTCTCCTCCAACAACTTAATGGTAGTTGCTTGCGGAATAGTATTGGGTTGTTCTATAAAAGTAGTGATCCCTCCCGCTATAGCGGCTTTAGATTCACTTTCAATATCAGCTTTATGGGTAAGTCCAGGCTCTCTAAAATGCACCTGATCATCAATCATACCCGGGATCAGGTAGGAACCGTCGGCATCGATCACTTTAGTATCCGCAGATTTTACACTTATACTATCGGCAACCTCAGCAATTCGCTCACCGCTTATGAGTACATCTCCTTTGCTCACCTGCCCCTCATTGACAATTTGGGCGTTCTTTATCAGTATATCTCTCATTGTTTGGTATTACAGAGGGGCGACTAGAGCTCCAAACGTCCAAATAGGCGTTTGAGCCTCATTCCTATCACGCCAAATATGGCTTCGGATATGATTCCCTTACTCATCTTAGACTCCCCCTGAGTTCGGTCGGTAAAGATAACGGGAACCTCTGTGATTTTAAAATTTAATAAGTAGGCTTTGTACTTCATTTCTATCTGAAACGCATAGCCCACAAAGCGTATTTTGTCCAATTGTATTGCTTCCAAGACTTCACGCTTATAACACACAAATCCAGCAGTGGTATCGCAGACTTTCATTCGGGTAATGAATCGTACGTATTTAGAAGCAATCCAGCTTAAAAGCACCCGACTCATAGGCCAATTGACCACATTCACTCCCGTTTTATACCGAGATCCAACAGCTAGATCAGCACCCTGTTTAGCGCAGGCATTGTACAAGCGTAACAGATCATTGGGATTGTGGGAGAAATCGGCATCCATTTCAAAAATATACCCGTAATCACGAGACAACGCCCATGTAAAGCCGTGGATATAGGCTGTACCCAAACCTTGCTTTCCCTCGCGTTGCTCCAAGAATAACCGACCGGCATATTCCTTTTGCAGGTCCTTTACAATCTGAGCTGTTCCGTCAGGAGAATTATCATCTACCACCAATACGTCTAGTGCTCGCTGCAAGGAGAACACATTGCGCAGCAGGCGAGAGATATTCTCTGCCTCATTATAAGTGGGTATGACTACAAGTCCGTCTGACATGCCTGTTTTGAGGCAAATGTAGTTGTTTTCGACTAAAGAAATGTGAAGATTTTTGTAATTGATGAGTCCTATAAAAGCCGCATTTAACCTACCTTTAACTCGTGGAAATAAGCCAACTTAATCTTCGTGAAATCAATTCCGACACTTGGATCATCAGCCTGGTTGTCGGATGTTTGATCGTGATGTCGGTTGCAGCCTATAATTATCGTGAGAGTTTTAGAAGCTTCTTGCAATTGCCTTATACCAATAGATACTTCATTCTATCTGGGAAGCATCAAAATACGGCTAACCCTTTTAGTTTGCTTTTGTTTGTTGTTGGTTTGATTGGAGCAGGTTTGTTCTTGGCTTTATTAGCCGAAGGGATTCAGCCGCAAAAAACACTTGGAATTGCACTGTTTTTGCAAATGACAGCGGGAATCTTTGCCTTTTTTAGCGCCAAACTTATTTTGACACGATTGATCGGGATCGTTTTTAAACTTGAAAATTTGGTTCAGGCCTATGTTTTTGAAAAATTAAACTTCCTGAATCTGATTGGGCTTGGCCTTTTGCTGGCCAGTGTTGTATACTACTTTGGACCCTTAAAGAATCCTTGGGTCTTATATGTTGCCGGTGGTCTTGCCACACTGGGTTACCTCATGGGGCTGATTTACAGCTACAAAAACAACGAAAACCTTATTTTTCGCAATTTCTTCTATTTTATTTTATATCTTTGCGCACTTGAAATTTCACCCTTTATTCTGCTGTTTAAAGCGTTGAATTAAAGGGACGAAAAAGAAAAAACGGGGATATGAAAGTGAAAACAATTTTGGTGTCTCAACCAGAGCCTAAAGTGGAGAATTCTCCATACTTCAACTTGGTTGATAAGCACAAGGTTAAAATAGACTTTAGACCTTTTATCCACGTGGAAGGTGTATCTGCTAAAGATGTACGTTCCCAAAAGGTAGATCTTGCCAGTTACACTGCAATTATATTGACCAGCCGTAATGCGGTAGACCATTTCTTTAGAATTGCTGAAGAAATGCGCTTTAAAGTGCCAGACACTTTAAAATACTTCTGCCAGTCTGAAGCCGTTGCCTACTACCTTCAGAAATATGTTGTTTACCGCAAGCGTAAAATCTATGTCGGTAAAAGAACCTTTGCAGAATTGACTCCGCTGATCAAAAAGTATAAGAACGAATCTTTCCTCTTGCCTTCATCAGATATGTTGAAGCCTACGGTTCCTGCTTTGCTTAACGATCTTGGTGTGACCTGGAAGCAAGCGACTTTCTACAAAACCGTGGTGAGTGATCTTTCAGACCTGCGTAATGTATACTACGACATTTTAGTGTTCTTTAGTCCGAGTGGAATCAAGTCACTCTTTGAGAACTTCCCAGACTTTGAACAAAACGATACTCGTATTGCCGTATTTGGTAATACTACGGTGAAAGCGGCTTCAGAACGCGGATTGGACATTAACATCCAAGCGCCGACTCCAGAAACGCCTTCGATGACCATGGCGCTTGAAAAGTACATCGCCGAAGTCAACAAGAAGAAATAAAAAAAGCTCCGCAATTGCGGAGCTTTTTGTTTTATACAAGTCCTTGATTATTTCAAAGGACCTCCTGCTAGAATTTCTTCACTCGCCATATCTTCAAACTGTTTAAAGTTCTCTCTAAAGCTTGTGGTCAGTTTAGCTGCTGTTTTATAATAACCTTCATCATTGTTCCAAGTCTTACGCGGGCTTAACACCTCATCTGGAACATTTGGACAAGTTCTTGGCTGATGCACTCCAAATACCGAGTGAATGTGGTAGTTGTCCTTATTGGCCGCTTCTAGACTTCCATCCATAGCCGCAGTGATCATAGCACGGGTGTATTTAAGCTTCATACGCTTACCTACACCATAAGGTCCTCCGGTCCATCCTGTATTGACCAACCAAACATTTACACCTGCTTCTTGCATCTTCTTGCTCAGCATTTCTGCATACTTAGTTGGGTGCAATGGCATAAAAGGCGCTCCAAAACAAGCTGAGAAACTCGGTACCGGCTCATCAATTCCAGCTTCTGTACCAGCCACCTTTGCAGTGTATCCACTAATGAAGTGATAAGCCGCTTGGCCTGGGGTCAATTTAGAGATTGGAGGCAGCACACCAAAAGCATCTGCCGTTAAAAAGAAGATGTTCTTAGGATTCTTCCCAATAGAAGGCACCTGAATGTTCTCAATATGATAGATCGGGTAGCTTACACGTGTGTTCTGTGTGATTGAAGAGTCTGTGTAGTCCACAACTCCTTCATCATCCATGATCACGTTTTCTAAGATCGCTCCTTTTTTGATCGCGTCGTAGATCTCCGGCTCGCTTTCGCGAGACATATTGATCACCTTTGCATAGCAACCGCCCTCAAAGTTGAAAATGGTATTCTCTGCCGTCCAACCGTGCTCATCATCACCGATGAGCTTTCTGTTTGGATCTGCAGATAAAGTCGTTTTTCCGGTACCCGAAAGTCCAAAGAAAATAGAAGTATCTCCTTCTTTCCCTACGTTTGCCGAACAGTGCATAGGCAAGGTGTTCTCAAATACAGGCAATGTAAAATTCAACGAACTGAAAATACCTTTTTTGATCTCTCCAGTATAAGCAGTACCACCTACTATGGCGGTCTTTCTTGTAAAGTTTAAGATGGCAAAGTTATGCTGACGGGTTCCGTCCAGTTCTGCTTCTGCCATGAATCCAGGTGCATTAATCACCGTCCATTCTGGAGTGAATCCTTCTAGCTCGTCTGCCTCAGGACGTAAGAACATATTGTACACAAACATGTTGGACCAAGGATACTCATTGATCACACGGATGTCTGTTCGGTAGTTCGGATCTGCACAAGCATAACAATCACGCACATAGATCTCCTTGTCGCTCAAATAGGCTGCGAGCTTATCGTAGAGCGCATCAAACTTATCGGAATCAAAAGGAATATTTACAGGACCCCACCAGATCTTATCGCGGGTGATATCGTCCTTAACGATAAAACGGTCCATGGGGGACCGTCCTGTGAATTCTCCTGTATTTACCGCAAGTGCGCCGTTGTAGGCTTCGCGACCCATGCCCTTGGCAATGGTAATGTCGTGTAATTGTTCTGGCGTTAGTTGGTAGTTAACCTTCGCGTTCTTTATTCCGTAGTTGTCTAACGAAATCGTTTTCGTGGAAGGAGTGTTGTCGACCATTATTTTTAATTTATTAGATGTCTAATTCGATTACAAAAATAGAAATTAATGCGCAAACAAGGCACGAAATCTGCCTTTTTACTTAGGATTTACGCCATACCGCGAACAACAGTCGCAGCCAGCCGATGATTAACAAGGTGCCGCCCAAAGGCGTGATAAAGACCAAGGGGCCGGGCTTAAAATCCCAATATTCATTCATGGCTAGAATGTATAAGGATCCCGAGAAGAAAATAACCCCAATGACCCAAAGCCAATAAACCTGCTTTTGCGCTTTGGTATTATTAAGGGTCACTAAAGAAAGCCATAGCATCGCCAATCCTTGATAGACTTGATAACGAACACCAACCTCAAAATTCGCCAACTTTTCAGCAGAGAGCACAGCCTCAAGGGCATGGGCTCCAAAGGCACCTAAAACAATCGAAAGGGCGGTGAAGATTATTCCCGCGAGAGCAAAATTTTTGTGTTCAATGCGCATGAGCTAAGAGGTACAATTTGTATTTTCGCACCACTACGAAGGTACAAAATTAAGCCGCCATGCGTGAAATTTTAATTATTGGAGCTGGTCGTTCTGCCAGCAGTTTGATCAACTATTTGCTGGATAAATCAGCCTCAGAAAATTTAAGCATTACTATAGGCGATCAGTCTATTCAAGCGGCTCAGAAGTTTACCGAGGGGCATCCAAATGCTCGTGCAATCATGCTCGATGTCTTTAATGAAAAAGACCGCAGAACAGCTGTGGAAAGTGCTGATCTTGTGATTTCCATGTTGCCGGCTCGCTTCCATATTGAAGTAGCTAAAGACTGCTTGGAATTTGGAAAACATATGGTCACTGCATCTTATGTGAGTGATGAAATGTTGAGCTTAGACACCAAGGTAAAATCCAAAGGTTTGGTCTTTATGAATGAGATCGGATTGGACCCAGGGATTGATCATATGAGTGCCATGCAGGTCATTGATCGTATTAGAGATGGCGGTGGGAAGATGCTTTTGTTTGAATCCTTTACAGGTGGATTGATCGCCCCAGAGAGCGACAACAACCTTTGGCATTATAAATTCACCTGGAATCCGCGCAATGTGGTTGTAGCGGGTCAGGGAGGTGCTGCGGAGTTTATTCAGGAAGGCACTTATAAGTACATTCCTTACCACCGTTTATTCAGACGTACCGAATTCTTAGATATTGAAGGTTATGGGCGCTTTGAAGCTTATGCCAACCGAAATTCACTGAAGTATCGTGAGGCCTATGGTTTGGAAGACGTATTGACACTCTACCGAGGAACCATTAGACGTGTAGGCTATTCACGCGCTTGGAATATGTTTGTGCAGTTGGGTATGACAGACGATAGTTATCATTTGCAAAACACAGAGGATATGACCTATCGGGAATTCGTGAACTGTTTTCTACCCTATTCGCCTACTGATTCCGTGGAGCTCAAAATGCGTCACAATTTGAAAATTGATCAAGACGATGTGATGTGGGACAAACTCATGGAATTGGATCTTTTTAACAACGAAAAGACCATCGGCATGGAAAATGCTACTCCTGCACAGGCGCTTCAAAAGATCTTAATGGACAAATGGACCTTGGATGAAAATGACAAGGACATGATTGTGATGTACCACAAGTTTGGTTACGAACTCAATGGTAAACGCAAACAGATCGATTCCAATATGGTCATTATAGGAGAGGATACTGTAGAAACGGCCATGGCCAAAACAGTGGGACTGCCGGTAGCCATAGCCGCTTTAAAGATCTTAAATGGTGAGATCACCACTCCGGGAGTACAAATTCCTATCGCGAAGGAAGTCTATGAACCTATTCTAAAAGAACTGGAGGATTACGGGATCATCTTTAAGGACTACTTTGCCGATTATCTGGGATACAACCCGGACAATATCATCGGTTAGTCTCTACTTCCCATAAACATCATAATAAAGTATACCAAGGTCGCTAATGATCCAAGAGCAGCTACCACATAGGTGCGCGCAGCCCATTTCAAAGCGTCCTTAGAACCTGCGTATTCTTGCTGGGTTACCATGTTTTCACGTTCCAACCAAGCCAAAGCACGGTTTGAGGCGTCAAACTCAACAGGTAAGGTGATGAAAGCGAAAATTGTAGTTACCGCAAAGAGGCCAATTCCAATTCCAAAAACTGGCGTCCCTAATGCGTTCCCCATAGAAGCCAAAACAAGTCCCGCAATGATCACAATATTGGAAAGCTTACTGGCAATACCCACGGCAGGGACAATTTTAGAACGCATGGTTAGCCAAGAATAGGCTGTGGCGTGTTGCACAGCGTGACCCACTTCATGGGCAGCCACTGCCGCTGCAGCCGCATTGCGCTGACTGTATACCCCTTCACTGAGGTTTACCGTTTTCTTCATAGGATTGTAATGATCCGTTAGCATTCCGGGGGTAGAAATTACCTCAACATCTCGAATGCCGTGGTCATCGAGCATCTTTTGAGCGATCTCCGCTCCACTCATACCATTTTGCAAACGAACCTTAGAGTATTTCTTGAATTTGCTTTTGAGGGTGTTGCTCACATAGGCACTCACCAAGAAGATGATTCCACCCAATATATAGTATCCAAACATCTGTTGTCTTTTTTAACTATTTAAATATACAAAGAGACCGCAAAATGTCTGCCAAATAAAAAAGGGGAAATTTTGTCAGATTTTTAGTCGCGACGCGTCAGAAATGCTTTTTGCACTACGCGAATCGGATAGCTCTTCACTTCTGGGATGTCATCTGAAGTTCCTCCGGTCAAAACGGGAGCGGCGGTTTGAACCATAGTGATCTCAAAGATCATTCGACCATCGGTAAAGAACTCTTCCCGAGTGGTGATCAAATTGCCCTGTACTTCAAAGATGCTTGTCAGAGTCCAACCGCTTAGTCGAGCGTCCAAGATGATGTCATTCTGCTCATCTACCTGATACAAGCCCTTCTCTGCATTCACTGTTTTGAGCAAATATTGGCGCGCTGGCTGTCCTTGGTATCCCAATACGTAGTTATAAACGTCTTCTTGATCCGTGGCAGAGAGTTCAAAAGTCATGTCGATCTCTTGAACATTGGAACCATTATCAATGGTCAGCTTTCCCGTATATCGACCAAAAAAGTCGTCCGGAAATACCACAGAATCCGCAGACTGGTCTTGTCCAAAGGCTACAGCGCTAATAAGCAAAAAGAAATACAAGATTCTCATTATCCCACTATGTTAACGATCTTTCCAGGAACTACAATCACACGCTTAGGCGTACGCCCTTCCAGATACTGTTGTGTTTTTTCATCGGCCAATACGGTAGCTTCAATCTCTGCCTTGTCCATATCCATGGGCAATTCCATAGTAAAACGCATCTTTCCGTTAAAGGAAATAGGATACGCCTTAGTGCTCTCCACCAAATACTCTGGTTTGAACTCTGGATACTTGACTTTAGAAACTCCGCCTTGGTGACCTAATTTCTCCCAAAGCTCCTCTGCAATATGCGGCGCATAAGGCGAGATCAATACCACCAATGGTTCCAAAATTGCACGGCTGTTGCATTTAGAAGCGGTCAGCTCATTCACAGCGATCATAAAGGTAGAAACCGAAGTATTAAAGCTAAAGGCCTCAATATCTTCCGTTACCTTTTTGATGGTTTTATGCAAGGTCTTGAGCTGCTCTGCTGTTGGTTCTGCATCCGTTGCATTAAAACTGCCTTCTGGTCCACTATGGTATAGTTTCCAGAGCTTTTTCAAGAAGCTGTGCACTCCGGTGATTCCAGCAGTGTTCCATGGCTTAGCTTGTTCCAACGGACCTAAGAACATCTCATACATACGCAGGGTATCGGCTCCGTACTGTTCGCAAATATCGTCTGGGTTGACTACGTTGAACCAACGCTTGGACATTTTCTCTACTTCACGTCCAACCACATATTTACCGTCCTCTAACACAAATTCAGCATCTTGGAACTGCGGCTGCCACTTCTTCAAAGCTTCTACGTCCAATTCGTCTGAAGCATTCACAAGATTAACATCTACACGCAAGGCATCCGTATCGGCCTCTTTGGCCAAACCTGCAGACAAATAAGTGTTGGTTCCTTTCTTACGATAGACCAAAGCACTTGTTCCCAAGATCATCCCTTGATTGATCAGCTTTTTAAAAGGCTCATCTACTTTAATGAAACCGCGATCATATAAGAATTTCACCCAAAAACGACTGTAGAGCAAGTGACCTGTAGCATGCTCGCTCCCTCCAATGTAGAGGTCCACGTTTTTCCAATAGTCTAGTGCTTCTTCGCTGGCAAAGGCTCCTGAATTTTGAGCATCCATATAACGGAAGAAGTACCAGCTACTTCCTGCCCAACCAGGCATGGTATTCAATTCCAAAGGAAAGACCGTCATATGATCAACCTTGTCATTTGGAACTACGGTATTATTTTCTGTATCCCAAGCCCAGATGTCGGCACGGCCTAAGGGCGGATCTCCATCTTCTGTGGGTAAATATTTCTCAACCTCAGGCAATACGAGTGGCAAATGCTCACTTGGGATCATCTGTGGCAATCTTTTTACATAGTATACCGGGAATGGCTCACCCCAATAACGCTGTCTGGAGAAAACGGCATCACGCAAACGGTAATTCACCTTGCGTTTCCCGCTACCCAAAGCTTCCAGTTTTTCTATAACTGCATTAAAGGCTTCTTTGTAAGGCATCCCACTCACAAAGTCGCTATTGGCAATCACTGTAGCTTCTTTATCGGTATGTGCTTCTTCTGAGATGTCAACCCCCTCGAAGATATTGGTAATTGGGATATCAAAATGACGGGCAAAATCCCAATCGCGCTGGTCTCCACAAGGCACCGCCATAACCGCTCCAGTCCCGTAACCTGACAGAACGTAATCTCCAATCCAGATCGGAACTGGCTCCTCAGTCAACGGATGCTTGGCATAAGCTCCTGTGAACACACCAGTAATGTTTTTTACATCAGCCATGCGGTCGCGCTCTGAGCGCTTGGCAGTAGCCTCTATATATTCTGCAACAGCTTTGCGCTGCTGATGGGTGGTGATCTTTCCAACCAGATCATGCTCTGGTGCTAAGGTGACAAAAGTGGCTCCAAAAATGGTATCAGGACGCGTAGTAAAGACTTCAATAGGCGCATCGGCAATATTGACATCCTCGGAGATCACTTTAAAAATCACGGAAGCTCCAACCGATTTACCGATCCAATTGCGTTGCGATTCTTTAAGGGAATCCGTCCAATCAATGGTCTCCAATCCTTGCAACAAGCGTTCTGCATAGGCAGAGATACGCATACTCCATTGGAGCATCTTTTTACGGATCACCGGGAATCCGCCGCGTTCACTCACTCCGTTGACGATCTCATCATTGGCCAAAACAGTTCCTAAACCGGGACACCAGTTTACTTCGGTCTCTGCCAAATAGGCCAAACGGTACTGCAAAAGAACCTTTTGTTTACGCTCGTCGCTGTAGTTGTTCCAGGTCTCGGCCGTAAATGGCACCACTTCACTCTCACAACGAGCGTTGATTCCAGAATTTCCTTCTTCTTCAAATACTTTAACCAGTTCTGCAATACCATAAGCCTGCTCATGAGCCTCACAATACCAGCTTTCATATAACTGTTGGAAGATCCATTGGGTCCAACGGTAGTACTCCGGATCTGAAGTGCGTACCTCTCGGGACCAATCAAAAGAAAAGCCCATTTTGTCCAATTGCTCGCGGTAACGCGCAATATTGTCCTTGGTAGTTATTGCGGGATGTTGCCCAGTCTGGATGGCGTATTGTTCTGCTGGCAATCCGAAGGAATCATATCCTTGAGGATGCAAGACATTGAAACCTTGGTGTCTTTTATAACGCGAGTAGATATCACTGGCAATATAACCCAGCGGGTGTCCTACGTGAAGTCCCGCCCCAGAAGGGTAAGGAAACATATCCAAAACATAGTATTTGGGATCTTCTGAATTATTAGAAGCCTTAAAGGACTGCTCGGTGGCCCAATAGTCTTGCCATTTTTTCTCAATAGCATTAAAATGATAACTGCTCATTGCCTGATTCTGTGGACTGATTTGTATTCTGAACGTTGTGTAAACAACAGCCGCAAAGGTAAAAATTATTGTGCCAATAGGCTATAGCGGGTGAGCAACAATATTGCGCTTTTTGAAAATTAAACAGACGAAAATCAATTCTTTGGACGTTATTAAGGCACAACACAAAAAAGGGTGTATTTTTATCCTTGCAAAGCCGATCATTTATGAGTTCCAAGTACGAAAAGTTTCAAAAAAGACGTCTGATCTCCTCCTACTTCTCTGTGGTTTTGAGTATCACCTTGGTACTTTTCCTTTTGGGCATGTTGGGATTGATCGTTTTGAATTCGAAGCAAGTCGGCGATTACTTTAAGGAACAGATTCCTTTCTCGGTTTATTTAAAGGACGACGCCAAAGAAGCTGATGTGACTCAGCTCCGCCAAGGTTTGGCTATGGCAGATTACGTAAAATCAGCCACCTATGTTTCCAAGCAACAAGCAGCCGAGGCCCACTCCGAAGCCATTGGAGAAGACTTTATGGACTATTTGGGATACAACCCTTTACAGAACAGTATTGATGTATATCTGAATGCGGATTATGTAACCGCAGACACTTTTGAAGAGATCACCAACGAACTTTTGGACAAGCCTTTTGTAGAAGAGGTGGAATACGATAAACCCTTAGTGGAAAAACTGGAGAGCAATGTAAAACGAATCAGTTTGTGGATGCTGGTCATTACTGGAATCTTCTTAGTTATTGCCGTTCTGCTGATCAACAGTTCCATTAGACTCTCTGTTTACGCCAAGCGCTTTACCATTAAAACCATGCAAATGGTGGGAGCAACAAAGGCTTTTATTCGCCGCCCGTTCATTTGGCAAAACATAAAACTGGGACTGCTCAGCGCGCTTTTGGCCATGGGAGGCATGGTTGGAGTACTGTACTATTTACAGAAGAGTTTTGCAGAGCTGAACCTCTTGGATGACAAGGTTCTGCTGGGTGGATTATTTGCCGGTGTACTGCTCTTTGGGTTCTTGATCTCCTGGGCCAGCACCTATTTTGCAACGCAACGCTTTTTGAATTTACGCATCGATGAGTTATACAATTAACTTTTTGAAATGCGAAAGACCTTACTGATACTGCTCGGATTCTTTGCCCTTTTGATCCTCTTGGGCTATTTGGCTTTAAAATTATTTGTGATTGAAGACACCCAGCCTGAAGACTGCGTGGTTAAAGAAATAAAGATCACCGCTATTGATGAGGGCAGCAGTTACGACATTTTCTTTACAGCGGACAATGGTGAGCGATACTACATCAATCGCGGGCTGGAACAGGGTTTGACGTTAAATTCTTTGAAAAAGATGGCCTTGAATCGGACCGCTAGCGTACATTTAGCTAAATTTGCCGTAGGTGTATCCAATCATATTGCGCAATTGCAGGTTGGAGACTCTATTATTTTTACCGAATTCGATTAGATGGGAGAACAAAAACGAAAACAACAGTCCAAGCCTCAGTTTGTGTTTAACAAGAAGAACTATCGCTTCATGCTGATCGGTCTTGCCTGTATTGCCTTAGGATTTATTCTAATGGCCGGCGGAGGTAGTGAAGACCCAAACGTTTTTAATCCAGATATCTACCACTGGCGCCGCATTCGTTTGGCACCGTTTTTAGTCCTGGTAGGCTTCGGAATAGAGGTTTACGCCATCTTACTCAAAACAGACAAGAAGCAATAGACCATGGAGCTTCTCGATGCGATACTTCTGGGAATAATTCAAGGATTTACAGAATTTCTACCCGTTTCTTCTAGCGGACATTTAGAGTTAGGGAAAGCCATTCTTGGTGGTAATGCCGTTCCAGAGGAGAGCCTCCTTTTTACAGTGGTACTTCATTTTGCTACAGCCCTGAGTACCATTGTTGTGTTTAGAAAAGACATTTTAGAGATCATTAAAGGCTTGTTGAGTTTTAAGTGGAACGAGCAGACTCAGTTTTCTTTAAAAATTGTGATCTCCATGATCCCAGCGGCTTTGATCGGGTTTTTCTTTGAGTCCGAGCTGGAAGCCTTCTTTAGCGGAAGTATTGCTTTTGTAGGCGCCATGTTAATCTGTACGGCAGCCCTTCTTTGGTTGGCTGACAGAGCCAAGAACACCCTAAAGCCGGTTTCTTACAGCAACGCCTTCGTAATTGGAGTGGCCCAAGCTGTGGCTATGTTGCCGGGAATATCTCGATCTGGCTCTACGATTGCAACCTCGGTTCTTCTTGGAAACGATAAAGGAAAGGCGGCGCGCTTTTCATTTTTGATGGTGATCCCGTTGATCTTTGGAAAGATCGCCAAGGACATCCTGGACGGTGCTTTAAGCAGTCCAGATACACCGATAATACCGCTTAGTGCTGGATTCATTACAGCCTTTATTTGCGGGATCATTGCTTGTACTTGGATGATCCAATTGGTCAAAAAATCCAAGCTCTCCTATTTTGCAATCTACTGCTTGATCGTGGGCCTTATTGCCATAGCGGTAAGCTACTTCTAAGATGACAGGACAAGACTTTTTAGACGGACAATTATTGCTTATTGACAAGCCTTTGGAGTGGAGCTCCTTTCAGGCCGTCAATAAGGTTCGCTGGCTCATCAAGAAACAATTCGGGTTTAAAAAAATCAAAGTGGGACATGCGGGAACGCTAGACCCATTGGCCACGGGGTTGCTATTGATCTGCACCGGAAAGTTCACCAAACGCATCAACGAATTTCAGGCACAGCACAAAGAATACACAGGAACTTTTACCTTAGGAGCCACGCGTCCTAGTTTTGATATGGAGACTGAGATCGATCAAGAGTTTGACCTCAGCGGATTGACTGCCACTGCTATTGAAGAGGCCACAAAACAATTTCAAGGCGAGATCACTCAATACCCACCGATCTTCTCCGCAGTAAAACAAGACGGAAAACGCCTTTATGAATTGGCGCGCAAAGGACAACAGACCGAGATCAAATCCCGACAGGTAAACATTTTAAAGTTTGAACTCACGCGTATAGAACTGCCCGAGGTTGACTTTCTAGTAGCCTGCAGCAAAGGAACCTATATCCGCTCCTTGGCCAATGACTTTGGAAAAGCCTTGGATAACGGCGCCTATCTTTCTGCCCTTAGACGCACTAAAATTGGTGACTACAGCGTTGAAGATGCAATGGATATAACCACTTTCGAGACCTTCATAAAAGGCTTGTAATTAGGTTTTTATCCTGATTTGAACGTATATTAGCACGAGTAATTCAGCCCCATGAAATTCAATGCCTCCATAAAAGCATTCATTTTGTCATTTCTCATCACTGGGAATTTGGCCTTACTGCTTTGGGGATACCAGATCGGCAAAAGGGAAACGGTAGAAACAGAAACTGAGTACGACATTGAAGTACTCGCAGACCTGCTCGAAGAAGAACTCCAAGAAGAGTTAGCCCAAAGCAGCTCACAAACCACCACACACAAAGCCTTTAACGAAACTCGCAAGGAACTCACTGCGCTGAACAATGAGAGTCAAGAAGATCAAGACGACTTTGATCAAAGGCTTAAGGCCTTAGATGAAGCCATTAAGGATGTTGAAACGGCTAAGGACAATCCAAGCATTGACAAAGCAGACCCTTATGAAGCGCCAGAACAGAAAGCTGTTGATGGCAATGACAGCAATACCAGTATACGCTATCGCTTAGTGGATAGAAGTGCAAACTATGTCCCGAATCCAGTCTATACCTGTGCGGGTTCAGGAACGGTGGTAGTTAATATTACCGTAAACAATCAAGGCCGTGTGATCGACCAGGAGATCAACCAAAACTCAAGTACCACTACAGACGGTTGTCTTTGGGATGCAGCTTTGGAATACGCCTCTCAAACGCGCTTTTCCAAAGCACAACGCGCTTCTCAATTGGGAAGTATTACCTACTATTTTCCCGGACAGGGTTAGAGCAATTCTAAGAGGTCGGCAGCAATAGCCTTTCCTTTATCCTTATTGTACCAAACCTGAAGATCTTGTTTAAACTCTGGTGTGAGTTTTCCGTGTTCTGCCTTATAGGTATTCACCATAGCAGTGGCTGGAGTAGGTCTAGGCCCCCAAGTCCCAACGACGGTTTCTTGCTCGGGATCAAAAGCAATCAGCTTTGGAATAGAACGAGCTCCATTGGTCAAAAAGGCATCCATAAGCGGCAAATTCTCATCGCGTAATAAGACCTTAAACTCAATATTAGGATTGGTCTGAGCAAAGGCATCCATGATAGGGGTAGCGTGGGCAGCATCACCACACCAGCTTTCCGTAAGAACTAACCAAGTCAAAGCTTGTTTGCGATTAGCGATGGCCTCTTGAGCGGCAGGGTCTAATTTGAAGGTCTTGGCCCAACGTTTCATTCGGCGTTGATTCAGTAAGGTATACTGCGCCAAAGCTTCTGTCACTTCAGGACCAGTGTTTGATCCTTCAGCAGCGTGTTTATCAACCAGTTCTTTATATTCTTGATAAGACATGGCCTCTTGAAGACCTTCTTTGATCAAATTTAGTGTTGGGGTTTCCATAATTGTTTCCATAGCCTTTAAGACGCAAATAAAACAAAAAACTTACTACCTTGAAGCTGCATTGGAAATTCCTTAATTATTGCCGCATGGATAAAATCAATAGGTGTTCTTGGTGTGGAGATGATCCGCTTTATGTCGACTATCACGATAAAGAATGGGGCACCCCTGTTTATGACGACCCCACCTTGTTTGAATTTCTGATCTTGGAGACCTTCCAAGCCGGATTGAGTTGGATCACTGTTTTACGCAAGCGCGAAAATTTCAGACGGGCTTTTGACAATTTTGATTACAAAAAGATTGCGCAATACGAGGAGGCCAAGATTCAAGAACTATTACTGGACTCTGGTATCATCCGCAATAAATTGAAAGTTCGAGCTACGGTCAGTAACGCTCAGGCTTTTATGAAAGTACAGGAGGAGTTCGGAAGTTTTAGCAAATACATTTGGGGGTTTACTGGAGGCAAACCGATAGTAAACAGCTTTGAAAAATTGAGTCAGGTTCCCGCAAACACACCTCTCAGCGATAAAATAAGTAAGGATCTAAAGAAACGCGGATTTAAATTTGTGGGCACCACTGTAGTTTATGCCCATATGCAAGCCACTGGTATGGTCAATGACCACATCACTTCTTGTTTCCGGTATAAAGAGTTGTTAGAACTTAGTCCTGATCTTTGAGTTGATCGTACTGGGCTTTGTAAGTTTGCGCCAAATCAAATTCCTCTAAGGCCTCAAGAGTCTCCGCATAACGCAAATATTCTATCGTTTCTGGAGCTTCATCCATCTCAAAAAGTTTGGAATACCATTTTTTGGCCTCGTCAAATTTCTGTTCCAAATAACGTCCATTAGCTAATTTACGGTACACCTGGGCAGAATGATAACCCTGAGCCACTACGTCCTCATAGACAGCTAAAACATCAATCTGTACATTTGAATTTACGGCAAGAGCGCGGTCGCCGGTTTGAGCCGCTCCACTGAAAGCCATCAGGGAGAGGGCTAGAATACACAAGTACTTTTGCATCGGGGATGAATTTTAAACAAAATTCCAGCGTCCATTTCAGAGAGCCGTTACAAAACGTTAATTGAGAAGTATTGTAGGAATTTTCTGCAATATATGAATTTTATTCAAAAATCCTAGGGGTACCTGCCTGCTATTAATTACGGGAAAACCGTAGGCCCTGAGTGTAATGCAAAGGGCCTCAACGGTTAAAAAGTACGTTATTGCTTAATGAGCTTACGTTGTACAGAACCAAAATCGCCTCTAAAACTAACGATCAATGTTCCGCTCCAAATTGGGTTTAGATCCAACTGAATCACACCGTTGCTATTTTGCACCTGAGTTGTATACAAACGTTGTCCGTAAATATTGTGGATCTCTACAGTCAAAGGACCACCAATATTGTTCAGTCTGAAGTTCACACGATCATCCGCAGGATTCGGGTAAGGCCCAATAATGTTGTTCTCTGCCCATTCTGCAGAAGACAAGGTGCTAACGTCAATAGTCCAATATCCTTCTGGTGCCACGATAGGTCGTGTAATTTCCTTTCCAGAATTGGCTTCTGCCCAAATGTAATATTCTATATCCAAGTCTGATGGAATGGTCAAACTCGCTGTCCAATCGTCTCCGCCAGCAGAAGTCATATCGATCTCGTTATAAGATCCGGCACCCACTTCTCTCCAAAATAACTTGGCTTGACTCACTCCGGAGTTGTGCTTGATCATAGCATCAAAACTCACGTTAAGACCTTCTGTAGCTTCTGCAACAGGTTGGTGAACAATCCATAACGGATCAGAAACACCAATAGAATGCGTAATACAGTGAATAGCTCCAAAAAGTGCGATCAAGTTCTCTCCCCCATTATCTACGTCAATTCCAACAACGTTATAACCGGGAAGCAGTTCCTGATACTTAGCCAAAGCCGGCCCATCTACTTCTGGGCGGTAGGTCGGTACCAAAACAGTTCCATTCACAAATACAGAGTTAGAATAAGTTCGGTAATAGCCACCAGTATCTGGGTAGTTCCCACCAACACTCGGCGGAGCATCTATCCACTCTACCTTGTAAGGGGTGCCAAATGGCGAGTTGAAATTGCTTAATACATATTCAATATTCTCTTCAATCTGCGGTCCGTCTGCCACGCCTTCTGGGTATTTGCTCACCAATAGAGTTTCTTCATCCAGCAGCTTCATATGCATATCAATGTGATGGATCAGGTCATACTGAAGTTTCTCCATTTTGATGTAATTGGAGATACCCATATAGTTCAACATGATATCATCAATCTGAGCCTCAGTTTTGGCGCTTACTCCATAAGGATTTCCTGGCTCGTTCTCTTCCAAGATCAAATCAGAAGCAAATCCATTTCCAAGACCATCACTCATGAAGTTTCCTCCGGTGTTGACCAAATCATTGGTTCCTGAGTCGGTGATGTAAATAGGACTCCCAATATAACTGGCATGCGCAGATGGGATCACATTATCCAAGGGACGTGGTCTGTTGTAGATCCAATCCACAAGGGCGCGTTCTCCAACGTCATCTGTGTATACGGTGTTTCCAGCATAATCACGGATCCAAATAGAGTTCCATGGCTCATCCAAGAAAATCACATTGTCTAACGGAACGCCATTAGAAGACAAATATGAGGATACCGAAGTCTCGTTTTGAGTTACAATGATCACTTTGGCTTCTTCTACGGCCGCAGCAACGATCTGTCTTAGGATATTCGGAAAAGCCGGTTCCCAGGTAACTACTAGGTACTCCACTTCCTCCCATTCGGCCATGGTCCTTACTGAACTTGTTGGTGGCGGAGTAGGAATCGCACTGGTAAAGGTCATTTCACTGACCAATAGAGATTCTGATTCTGTAGTGTAATTTGGTATAGGTCCATCGGACTGAGAAAGACCGAGAAATGGCATCAAACCTAAGGCCAATAAGGCCAGGCTTTTTTTGATTGGGGTCATAGCTTTTGGTTTTAGTAGGACTCGAATATACTGATTTTCAGCGGAAAATTGAGAATTAGACCGGTTTCAAATACTCTAAAAAGGCATTTCGCGCTATTTCTTTAGCCCCTAAACTGGCCAAGTGATCGGTATACATTTGGCAATCAATGAGCTTATAATTCTTTGCGATTAGTTGATCCACCAAAAAACTGAATCCAACCTTGGAGGCATCAGAAACGGTAGAAAACATACTTTCTCCACAGAAGACCTTAAACTCAGGTAGATCAATTCCGTA
>NZ_JABSPU010000001.1:77117-108344 GCF_013214815.1 Gilvibacter sp. | reverse complement strand
GGGTTGAAGCTTGTTTAAAAGGAGGGACTACCTCTTCGCCATTTTCTTATGGTGGACCTTTAACCGAGGCTGTGCTTATGGGGAATCTCGCTATTAAAGCATTCCAGTACAAGCAACTTAAGGACGGCAAAAAGGTAGGAGATTGGGCGCCGTATAACTATCCAGGTCGAAAGACCATTCTTTGGGACGGAGAAGCTATGAAGGTCACCAATTACGACAAGGCCAACGAATGGGTCCGCAGAAACTATCGCGAAGGTTTTGAAATCTAAAAACCCCAACCAAAAGGCCGGGGTTTAAAGTTTCAGTGTTAAAGACTACTAGTAATACGTATAGCGTCTTACTTTGGCAATATATTTTGCCAAACGGATCACCTGATGGCTGTATCCGTATTCGTTATCATACCAAACATAAATGATGGCGTTATCGCCTTCTGCATTCACAATGGTTGCATTACTGTCGTAAATAGACGGAGCAGAAGACCCAACGATATCGGAAGACACCAATTCGTTGTTCAAAGAATATTTGATCTGTTCTACCAAGTTTCCTTCTAAGGCTGCCTTTTTCATGATCTTGTTGAGTTTGGCCGCTGTGGTCTTTTTATCCAAAGTCAAATTCAAGATGGCTAAAGACCCATTAGGTACAGGAACGCGAATCGCGTTTGAAGTCAGCTTGCCTTCAAAAGATGGAAGCGCTTTAGAAACAGCGCTACCAGCACCAGTTTCTGTGATCACCATATTAAGTGCAGCAGCACGACCTCTGCGGTATTTCTTGTGCATATTGTCTACCAAGTTTTGATCATTGGTGTAGGCGTGGATAGTTTCTAAGTGTCCGTGCTTTACACCCAAGCTGTCTTCAATAACTTTAAGTACAGGCGTGATGGCGTTAGTAGTACAACTGGCTGCGGAGAAGATATCTACTTGATCCGGATCATTATCCAAATGGTTCACTCCGTGCACAATGTTTGGAATTCCTTTCCCAGGAGCGGTCAACAACACTTTAGAAGCTCCTTTGGCAGTCAGGTGACGTTGCAAGGCTTTATCATCGCGGAAGGCTCCTGTATTGTCCATTACCAAGGCATCACTGATACCGTAGGCGGTGTAGTCAATTTCTTCTGGCCCATTGGCAGAGATCATGTGAACCGTAGTGCCGTTGATCACCAAGGCGTTGTTCTTTTCATCGATCTGAACGGTTCCTGGGAAGTCTCCATGTACAGAGTCATACTGCAAGAGTGAAGCGCGCTTTTCCAAAACGCTCTTGTCTACTGCACCACGAGTCACGATAGCGCGAAGGCGCAATTGCGATCCGTCTCCCGTGCGACTCATCAGAATTCTGGCAAGCAGTCTACCGATGCGTCCAAAACCGTAAAGCACAACATCTTTAGGTTCAATACCGTTGCCGTTCTTGGCATCTTTAAGTTTGTTGTGAACAAATGCAGGCGCGTTTCTGTTAGCACCATCCTCCATGTGATACTCATAAGTAAGCTTCCCGATGTCTAATTTGGCAGCAGGAAGATTCATGTTTTTGATGGCCTGAGCGATCTCAACAGAATCAAAAATAGATATTGGCTTTCCTACAAAGGCTCCAGCGTACTCATGCAAACGCAAGATCTCACTCACGCTTTGATCAATAAGTGGATTACGGAACAGAACCAATTCAATGTTCTTGTCGTACCAAAGATCACTGACGATCTTAATGAATTCAACGGTGGCCTTTCGGCGATCAGTTTGGAAGGACAGCTCCTTTTCGTAGGTGGCTTCGAAACTCATAAAAGCAGGTTTAAAATTTTGGGCAAAAGTACCCATTTCAAACGTTTTAGTAGCACTTTTATCAAATATTTTTTAAGGCGGATTTTATCTATTCTGAAGGATAAATAAACCCCTTCCGCAGACTGCAGAAGGGGTCGGAACTGTGTAAACTAATCTTAGCGCACAATAAATTTATTGACTTCACCATCACGATCGATCATCGTGAGGCTAAAGGGTTCTCTGCTGTCGCGATTTTCAATGATGCGACGAACGTCTTCTATGTTTTCAACGCGTTCGTCGTTGATCTTGGTGATGATCACATCGTCCCAATTGAATTTCCCCATATCTCGTGTAAGCACACGATTCACAGAGACCCCGTAATTGGTGTTGAATTCTTTGAGTTTCTTTTCAGAGACATTCTTGACCTCAATGCCTAAATCATCGATCTGATAGGTTTCTAATTTGACCAAGGTCACAGGCAGCGTTTTTGTGTCACCATCTCTAATGATTGTCACATCCACTATGTCATTAGGGCGCTTAGAGCCCACATAGCCAACAAGATCTGTGAACTTGTTGATGCTGATCCCATCGATCTGCTTAATGATATCGCCTTGTTGGATTCCGCTTAGATCAGCACCAGAGCCAATTTCTACGGTACTGACATAAACCCCTTCAGTTTCAGAAACGTCTGGTAATCTTTTAGCTGCATCAGCCACATTTACTCCGCGAATTCCAAGGATACCGCGTTGTACAAATCCGAATTCCAAAATATCTTCAATGACCTTTTTGGTATTGTTTGAAGGCACAGCAAAGGAATAACCCACATATGAACCCGTTTGTGAAGTGATCGCGGTATTGATACCGATGAGTTCTCCACGTACATTAACCAAGGCACCACCGCTGTTTCCGCGGTTTACCGCTGCATCTGTTTGGATAAAACTCTGTGTGCTGGAGCCATATTGATTCAAATCACGTGATTTAGCACTTACAATACCTGCGGTTACCGTTGAGGTTAAATTAAAAGGATTCCCAACTGCTAAGACCCATTCGCCTACTTTTACTTCGTTGGAATCTCCAAAGGCGAGGTAAGGTAGATTGGTGTCTGACTCAATTTTAATCAATGCAATGTCTGTGCTTGGGTCGGTCCCAATGAGTTCGGCAGCAAACATTTGATTGTCGTTTAAAGTTACCTCCAGTTCAGAGGCGTTCTCAATCACGTGGTTGTTGGTCACGATATAGCCGTCTGGAGAAATGATCACACCGCTTCCGGTGCCGACCATTTCACGTTCGCCACCGCCACCATAGAAAAAGTCCATAATGCTGGTAGGGCCTTTACTGATCGTTGTGTTTTTAACGTGTACTACTGCATTGACAGAGGTTTCTGCGGCCGTAGTGAAATCAAAAGCCAGGGCTGTATTGTCTAGATTGGTGAATCCGGTATTTACTACAGGAATCTCCTGTTGACTTTGAGTGATAACCACTGGGGTTTTGTCTTCCAATAATTTGTATCCGCCCAACGTTACCATACCGGCAAGTAGAGCGACGGCAAATAGGGTTAGGTTTTTCTTCATCTTCTTTCTTTTTTAATCTTTGGATTAACAACTTAAATTTAGTCGAAATATTGACCAAAACTTAACGGTTTAACGCCTTTTAACACTAGTTAACGCAACCTTAGAACTTGTGATTTTCTATCTTTGTGCTCCATGGTTATAAACTTTGTAAAATATCAAGGAACCGGTAATGATTTTGTCCTTATCGACCATAGACAACCCTTCTTCAACAAAGAAGATGCCGAACTCATCGCACAGCTTTGCGACCGACGATTTGGTATAGGGGCTGACGGTTTGATCCTCTTAGAAGAGCATCCTGATGCTGATTTTGAAATGGTCTATTTTAATGCTGATGGCAAGCCTAGCAGCATGTGTGGAAATGGCGGTCGATGCACCGTGCATTATGCACACAGTTTAGGTATGATTGGTGATCAAACTCGTTTTATGGCTGTGGATGGAATTCATGAGGCCACTGTAGCCGACGGCTGGGTTGCCTTGCATATGAGAGATGTGCAAACCATAGAAGACAAAGACGGAGCTTATTTCTTAGATACTGGATCTCCGCATCACATTCAAGTTTGTGATGCTGTACAAGAGGTCAATGTGCAACAAGAAGGCGCTGATATTCGTTACAATACTTATGGAGCTGCAGGTGCGAATGTCAATTTTGTAGAGCCTGTATCCGCAGATCATTTTAAAGTGAGAACTTACGAACGCGGAGTAGAAGCCGAGACCTATTCTTGCGGAACAGGAGTCACTGCTGTGGCTCTAGCTATGTATCACGCAGGTAAAACAATAGCCAATACAGTGAAGATCTCAACACCTGGAGGTGAACTGAAAATTTCCTTTACCAAAGCAGCAGATCGTTTCACTGATGTAGTGCTCGCGGGACCAGCAACTCCAGTATATCAAGGCCAATGGACGTCAAATTAAGTAATGATGCGGTAAGACTGAGAGCTCTTGAGCCTCAGGACCTTGATTTCTTATTCGAGGTAGAAAACAATACCGCCATTTGGGAGGTCTCCAATACCTTGGTTCCCTATTCCCGTTTTGTACTCAAGCAATATCTAGAACAAGCTCATTTAGACATTTACAGCGCCAAGCAGCTGCGCTTGGTTATCTGTACTGCCGAGGATTCCAAGGCTTTAGGGTTTGTAGATCTTTTCGATTTTGATCCGAAGAACAAGCGAGTAGGAGTGGGTATTGTAGTCTACGAGCCGGACAATCGCAGACAGGGCTATGCACGAGAAGCATTAAGTCTATTAATTCCCTATTGTTTTGATCATTTGGGGCTGCATCAGGTTTTTGCTAATATTGGAGCCCAAAACCTAGCCAGCATTCAACTTTTTGAAGCCTTAGGTTTTACCAAAAGTGGAATCAAGCGTGATTGGCATTGGACCAGCGCGGGTTTTGCTGATGAATTAATCTATCAAAAGATCAATGAGTAATCTTAAAAAAGTCATTCTTTGGGTCCTGATCCTTGGAGCCGTTGCAGGTGGAGTATTCACCTATGTTGTGTATCAAACAATTTTTGCGGACAATACCGCCTTTAATAATGAGGAGGCACATATCTATATTGAAAGTACCGCAGGATTTAAGGATGTAAAAGAAGAGTTGCGCCCTTTACTGAAAGATCTTGATGCTTTTGAAACCGTAGCAGAAAAGAAATCCTATATAGGCAATATCAAGGCTGGTCATTATGTGATCACCAAAGGGATGAGTAATAATGACATTATCAATACTCTTAGAGTCAATAATGTCCCGGTTACCATCCGATTTAACAATCAAGAGCGTTTAGAAGATCTGGCAGGTCGTTTATCTGCCCAGGTTGAGATAGATAGCTTAACGCTGCTAGTAGCTATGCGCGATCCGAGATTCCTGGCCGATAAGGGCTTCAATCAGGCGAATGCGTTGAGCATGTACCTGCCTAACAGTTATCAGGTCTATTGGAACACCAGTCCTGAAGGCCTGCGCGAAAAGATGTGGAAGGAGTATGAGAACTTCTGGAATCAAGAGCGCAAAGCTAAGGCTGCTCAAATGGGCTATACCCCTTTGCAAATCTCGGCCTTGGCTGCTATAGTTCAAAAAGAGACTGCAAAAGCAGATGAGCGTCCACGAGTGGCTGGAGTTTATGTAAACCGACTTAAGGTAGGGATGCCACTTCAAGCGGATCCTACCGTAATCTATGCCAAGAAACTTTTGGATAATGACTTTCAACAGCAGATCAAACGCGTGCTTTATCGTGACTTGGAGTTAGATTCTAAGTTCAATACCTATAAGTACGGAGGAATCCCTCCAGGACCGATCAGCATGCCGGATATCTCTTCCATTGACGCCGTACTCAATTATGAAAAACACAACTACTACTATTTTGTAGTGAATGTGGAGAACTTTGGCTACCATAAGTTCGCGGAGTCTATTGAACAACACAATCGTAACCGTGCAGCCTATGTGCGCTGGATTAACGAGCAAGGCATCAATCGTTAATTTTTATCATTTTCGCATACTTTCTTACCTAAAACTGACGTGTTGATAAGCCGTTAGCAAGTTTTTTGCGGCCTTCGTACTACGCAAACGTTTTCGCTATACTTTTAATAAAACCAAGTATATCAGCGAGTTAGGGGTTTTTCCTGTGTTTAAGACAAGCTTAACAGAAAAAATTTGCAGGTTCTGTTATATGTCGTAGTTTTGCCCGCTGAAAATGCAAAGCTCCGACTTTGCAAATTCCAAACAATATGATACGTAGTTTAATACGAATTGTAGTACTTCCAATGGTGATCCTAATCATCACGGTTGGATTCAAAGTTCGCGAGGATGTTACGACAGGTCAAGCCGATCTATCAGCATACAAGGTTACTGAGAACGATATTTGTTTTAATGTACCTACCCTTGAAGAACAACGCTCTTTTGATTATGACATGTTTTCTCCGTTTTTGGGATACTCATATCTAGGATTTCGTGAGGCCTTGGCCTTTAAGGAGTCTCAAGGAAGATACACGGTAGTAAACCAGTTCGGGTATATGGGTAAATATCAATTTGGTAAGGCAACCTTGCGTATGATCGGGGTTTATGATGCCAGTGATTATTTACAAAGTCCTGAAGTTCAGGAAGAGGCTTTCGCAGTTTACACTTCACGCAATAAGTGGGTGTTGCGAAGAGACATCAACAGATTTGTTGGCCGAACCATTAATGGAGTAAAAGTAACGGAATCCGGAATTCTCGCTGCCGCGCATTTGGCAGGTCCGGGGAACGTAAAGAAATATTTGAGAAGTGGAGGCACAGTTGGTTTCAACGATGCTTTCGGAACCTCAATACGATATTATATGCGCAAGTTTGCTGGCTACGATACTTCCGGAGTCATTGCAGACAAGACCGCGAAAGTGGAACGCATATAGTCAAGTTAAGTTTAGTTGGTTAGTTATTTTGAATGATAAATAAGGTGGGTCTTTTATGTAGGTCCACCTTATTTTTTTTCCATTGATCCACAGTTAGAGTTTTGATGTACTCCGTGGGGAGGGTGATGTCTGCCGCCACGCAAAGACGCGTATCTCCAAGCAGCGTGCTCAACAAGGCTTCCATCAATTGCCCATTCCTATAAGGCGTTTCTATAAAGAGCTGCGCCTGATTATTGGCTTTAGAGTCGCGTTCTAATTGCTTGATCTCTTTTCTGCGTTCGCGTTTGTCTATCGGAAGATAACCGTGAAAAGCAAATTTCTGTCCATTCATACCACTAGCCATCATGGCCAATAGGATGGAGGAGGGGCCTACCAAAGGTACCACCTGCACATCCATTTCATGAGCCAGGGCAACTACTGCGGCACCTGGATCAGCAATACCTGGGCAACCTGCGTCAGAAATAATTCCGACGTCAAATCCTGCTAAGCAAGGGTCTAAAAAGCTCCTGATCTCTCCAGGATCTGTGAATTTATTGAGTTGTTGTAGGTGTAGATCGGGTTGAGATTTACCCGGTGCAATCCGTTGAATGGAGCGTCTGGCACTCTTTTCATGTTCTACAACATAATGATTGATCTGTTCCACAGCTTTGCGAACAGTCAGTGGAAGAACTTCCAAAGGATTGGATTCCCCCAAGGTTGTTGGTATCAAATATAGCTTTCCCTTGGGGGTGTCCATTATTATAGTACTATTTTAAGCGTTTGCACGCCACCGGTAGTATCGGTGATCTGTGCAATATAAAGTCCGTTTGCGTAAGCGGATTTAGAAACGCTCAATTCTTGAGTGTTGAGGTTGCTTAGATCCAATACTTTGGCTCCGTTGATTTGAAATAATTGTAGTGACTGCAAACTGTTGTTGGTAGACTTAAATACCAATTGCTCAGTAGTTTGGTCCACAAACCAATTAAAGGCGTTCGCAGCTTCTTGCTCTTCCACATTAAGCAGAAGATCAACCACGCGGTAAATACCTCCGCCTAAAGAAACAGCGTACAATTCGTTGTTGATGTCTTCACCAAAGCTCGCCCAAGGCTGGCTGGTATCCAAGACCCATTCTAGGTTGTTACTTGCATCTACAGTTCCTATTTCACCAGTACAAATGTCCGCAAAGAAGTACAAGCCATCTAGAGAAGGGTAATCGTCTCCGCGGTAAACATAACCACCTGTAATGGAACAACGTCCGCCAGAGTGCGTGTATTCAGCTACCGGAAATTCGTAATTGTCTGCAGTAGCGCAACCCGAGGTGTTGAATGGAGCGTTTCCTTCATAACAACGCCATCCGTAATTGATTGGAGCAGCGGTAGAGGCTACTTTATTGATCTCTTCACGACTTCCTTGTCCAACGTCAGCGATCCATAATTCTCCAGTATCGGCATCAAAACTAAAACGCCAAGGGTTTCTAAGTCCTGGTGCCCAGATCTCATCCAAAGCAGAGCTGTCTCCCACATAAGGGTTGTCTGCTGGAATATAAGGAGCTGCGGCGTCTACATCTAAACGCAAAAGCTTTCCGAGTAAGGTTCCAAGGTTTTGAGAACGATTGCCAGGATCTCCAGCACTTCCTCCATCTCCAGAGGCGATATAAAGCATACCATCGGGTCCAAACTGCAGGCATCCGCCGTTGTGATTGGTGAAAGGTTGAGAAAAACTAAGCATCTGTAATTCTGATCCAGCGTCGGCTACATTGGGATCACTGCTCACGCTAAATCGAGAGATCTGCGTGTCGTTTGAAGTATTGGTGTAGTAGACGTAAAAGAAGCCATTGGTTGCATAGTCCGGGTGAAAAGCCAGTCCTAAAAGGCCGCGTTCTCCTCCCGAATTTACAATAGGATCAATGTCTAAGAAAGGTGTCGAATTGATGGTCCCTTCTGGATTCAAAATTCGAATGGCTCCGTCTTGTTCCACAACAAAGAGGCGTTCATCTCCAGCATTTTGAAGATCAACTGGACTATCAAATCCACTTGCAAATAACTCAACATCAATGTCTTGTGCAAAACTCAGACTCACAAAGAGCAAAGCTGCTGCACTGAAAAAGGTAGATAATTTCATAGCGTAGGTTTTTTAGATTTTGCTAAAATTAGGGAAAATTATTCAGCAGTTCAAAATCAGTGGCTTATCGGCTAGAATTGCTCCTTGATAATATCGCAGGCTTGGTCCAGCATATCGTAAACATTCGCAAAACCATCGGAGCCTCCATAATAGGGGTCGGGTACGTCAACGTTCTCTCCAGGGAAAATGGCGTCGAGGATCATGGATACCTTCTGCTTGTCTTGGTCATTACGCGCCAATCGAATTACATCTCTGTAATTGGAATTGTCCATCACAAAAATATGATCAAACCGATCGAAGTCAGTAACGCTGAATTGACGTCCGCGCTGTGCGCTAATGTCTAAGCCGTTCTCTTTAGCAATAGCAACGCTGCGAGGGTCGGGTGCCTCTCCTGCATGCCATCCACCAGTACCTGCAGAATCCACCTCAAATTCTTTACGTCCAAAAAGTTTAGTACGCATAATGCCTTCTGCCAAAGGACTTCGGCAGATATTTCCCAAACAGACCATAAGAATTCTGGTCTTTTCCATAAGAATTTAGAGGGTAAGCTTTTTGTTTAAGTCTTCCACGTATTTGCGGAATTGCTTGTCTGTTGCAGAGAGGTTGTCTACTGTTTTACAGGCGTGTAATACAGTGGCGTGATCACGTTTACCGATCTGAGATCCAATACTGGCCAAACTCGCCTTGGTGAATTTCTTCGCAAAGAACATCGCTAACTGTCTGGCTTGTACAATATGACGCTTACGCGTTTTAGATTGCAAGGTGTCCACGTCCATTTGGAAATAATCACTAACTACTTTTTGAATGTAGTCAATAGATACCTCACGTTTGGTGTGCTTCACGTAATTGTCCACGATCTTCTTGGCCAGATCAATAGTGATCTCGCGCTTGTTGAAAGAAGAATGAGCAATTAATGAAATGATAGCGCCTTCCAGTTCGCGAATATTGGTCTTGATATTGTTGGCTAAAAACTCAACGATCTCTTCCGGCATATCCACCCCGTCTCTAAAGAGCTTGTTTTTGATGATCGCAATACGCGTATCAAAATTTGGGTGCTGCAATTCTGCCGACAGTCCCCATTTAAAGCGAGAGAGTAAGCGCTGCTCGATATCGATCATGTCAACAGGAGCCTTATCAGAAGTCAAGATAACCTGCTTGCCATTTTGATGTAAGTGGTTGAATATGTGGAAGAAAACATCCTGTGTCCCTGCCTTTCCAGAAAGCAATTGGATATCATCTACAATAAGTACATCAATGATCTGGTAGAAATGAATAAAATCATTTCTGTTATTCTTTTTAACCGACTCTATGTACTGCTGAGTGAATTTCTCCGCAGAAATGTAAAGCACAGTCTTTTCTGGATACTTGTCTTTGATTTCCACACCAATGGCATGAACCAAGTGGGTCTTTCCGAGGCCTACACCTCCAAAGATCAACAGTGGATTGAAGGAAGTCCCTCCAGGTTTGTTGGCCACAGCCATACCTGCGGAACGCGCTAGGCGGTTGGAGTCTCCTTCTAAGAAATTTTCGAAGTTGTAACTCGGGTTGAGTTGCGATTCGATCTTCACATTGCGAATCCCAGGAATAACGAAAGGGTTCTTAAGTTCTGGGCTCTTGTTCTTAATTGGAACATCTACCTCTTGACTTTTAAGATTGGTGCGCTGTGTACTTGGGATCTTCTCTGTGAAAGGTTGTTTGTTGCCGTAAGTGTTTTCCATTTTGATCACATAGACCAATTTCGCATCGGCACCCAACTCTTTGGTTAAGGCAACTTTGAGAAGCTTTACGTAATGCTCCTCCAACCACTCATAAAAAAACTTACTCGGAACTTGAATACTCAAGGCGTTGTCCGTGAGCTTAACTGCTTGAATTGGTTCAAACCAAGTTTTGTAGGCTTGAGTTGTAATATTGTCCTTAATAAAAGACAGACAATGATTCCAAACAGATTCAGCGGTTCTGCTCATAATTGATTAAAAAGTGTTGTTTTTGAGTTGTTAGTTGCTGTAGAAAAAAATAGGGAATAGTGACTTCCCTAACAATTCCTTAACCCTGCAAATATGTGAACAAAAAAATGAAAAAAAAAACAGAAGCCCTCTTGAATTTTAAGTTTTTTTTTCGGATACTTCGGTAAGTCTAAAGATAAGACTTTTTCTTCACTTATTTAAAAATAGAACTTTGTTACCGCACACCTTTGAATTTCGGGTCAGATATGGAGAAACCGATCAGATGGGAGTGGTCTATCATGGCGCTTATCCCGCGTATTTCGAGATGGGACGTACGGAATGGCTCAGAAATCTAGGAGTCACTTACCGTTGGATGGAAGAGCATGATGTGATGTTGCCTGTAGTTGATTTGGCTATTCGATACAAGCAGCCCGCGCGCTATGACGATAGACTTGTGTTAACCACCGAGTTACGGGAAAACCCCAGCTATAAAATCACCTTTGATTACACCTTGAAAAACGATGCTGAAGAGGTCTTAGCAACAGCTACAACGACCTTGGTTTTCAAGTCTGCGGTTAACAATAAGTTAATACGGGTCCCGGATTATATTACCGATCGTTTGAAGGCGTAATCCTACTAACGCTAATTTGTAGGAATAAACTGCGCCGGATAGAGCTTTTCTACAGCATTTTTTACGCGTTCTAATCTGGAAGCTCTCACACGCAAGTGAAGACTTACATCTTGGGCACTGTCTTGACGAACAATAGTAATGTCTTCCTCGTCAATAAGACGCATAACCCTCCCTAGTAGACTATACGGCGTTTTGATCACAAAGGGAGTTTCAATATACCGTGTTTCTATCGGGCTGGCTTCTAAGGCAAGCTTTGCTCCAGTCCGATAGGCGTTGATCAATCCACCCACGCCGAGTTTTGTTCCCCCAAAGTAACGCACTACGACTACCAATACGTCAGTTAGTTCAAAGGCCTGGATCTGCCCATAGATTGGGGCTCCAGCACTATTTGCAGGCTCGCCGTCATCATTGGCTCGGTATTGAGGCTTGGTTTTCCCGATCTGATACGCATAGCACCAATGACGGGCAGTATGGTGTTCTTTTTTCAAAGCCTCTAAATGTCCAGAAACTTCATCAACACTGCTTAAAGGAAAAGCATAACCGAAGAACTTGCTGCCGCGATCTTTGAATAATTGCGGCTCGCTAGGAGCCTTGAGGGTTTTGTATTGATCTTCCATTAGTTGAAATATGCGATGATAGCAATGCTTACCAGGGCCAGACCAATTCCTGTCCAATTACTTGCGCTGAGTCGTTCTTTAAAAAGAAGGATACCGGTTAGCGTAGCCAATACCACTATAGCAATGTTGTTTAAGGTAAATACCGTTGCACTGTCCAGATAGGATATTCGTAGCGCTTGCACCAAAAAGTAAATGCTAAAATAGTTTGGAATCCCCAGAGCAATTCCAGCCACAATATTTCTCGACGCCACAATCACCTTAGATCGTATGGCTTTATATCCCAGGAGCAAGATTCCACTCAGCGCTGCAGCAGCAAAGATGGTCGCAGAAAACTGGCTGACCTCTGCGGAGCCCACTCGATCTTCCTCTAAAAACTTAATACTCGTATCTATAACACCGCTTCCTAAAAATACCAACAAGGGTAAGGCAAGGTCTTTAAGGCCCACAACTGACTGCTCACCAGATTTCTTAGAACTGAGGTATAGTGCCACTAGCGCTAGGCCAATCCCAACAAGCTTTGGGAAGGTGGCCATCTCCTTATAATAGAGAAACCCAAAAAGGATAGGGATGGCAACACTCATCTTAGTGGCCACAGATACTACGGAGAGCCCTAATCGTTGTGCGGTCAAAGCCATTAAATTGAAGATCGCGATGAAAAGCACCCCCAAACAGATAGCGGGTAAAAACCAAGTTTTGGTCCAAGGCGCATCTTCTAAATTGAATGCTCCATAAGCGACGTAACCACAACTCGCTGCCACTATATAGTTGACCACAATCGCTTGAAAAGTATTCACCTTGAAGCGTCCAAAGGCCTTAAACAAGGTGAGGATAATGGTAGAAGAGACTATTGATAGTAGCAGGTTGATCACAGTTGCTTCGGATTGAAATAGGTGTTTAATAGATCGTTTTGAACGTTTTCGATCGATGTTGGCTCCAGGTCCAAGCTCGGAGCTGCGAGACCATTCCCAAGCTGTACAGCTCCAGTAAATACGCGTGCCTCATCCCAAAGCCCTGAAGAAATAAAACGATTGAGCGTATCTGCTCCGCCTTCAATCAACACAGATTGTAAACCTTGCTCGTAAAGCAAAGAAAGTAAATGGTCTATTTCTATGTTGGATTCTTTCACCTTAATCAAGATCAGATTTGTATTTGTCACTGGTGCCTCGGCAGAGGTAATAACTATCGTTTTTGTTTGCCCGTCAAGCAAGCTTAATTCAGGCTTAAGTTTCCCGTGCGGATCTAATACCACGCGGACTGGTGATTTTCCAGGCCAATCTCTGGTAGTTAAGGAAGGGTTGTCTGCTAAAGCTGTATTTACACCAATTAAAATGGCAGACTCTTCACTGCGCCACTGATGGGTGTGTTGTCTGCTCAAAGTATTGCTGATCCAAACCGGAGCTTGCACATCTTTGGTAATCGGAGCAATAAATCCATCAAGGCTTTGAGCCCATTTTAATAGCACATAGGGACGCTTTTTAGCATGAAAGGTAAAAAAGCGACGATTCAAATGCTGAGCTTCTTTATCAAGTATTCCTGCAATTACTTCGATTCCTGCGGCTTCAAGTCTTTTAATACCACGTCCTGCAACCTGAGGGTTGGGATCCTTGCTTGCAATCACAACTCGAGCGAGTTTGTTTTCAATAAGCATGTCAGCACAAGGAGGTGTTTTTCCGTGATGAGAACAAGGTTCCAAAGAAACATAGGCTGTGGCCTCCTTAAGTAATGCTTTGTTCTTAACGCTAGCGACGGCATTAACCTCAGCATGTGGTTCTCCGGCGCGCTGGTGCCAACCTTCACCAATAATGGTGTCGTTATGCACAATCACACAGCCTACCATTGGGTTGGGGTCTGTAGATCCTTGGCCTAAGGTAGCGAGTTCAATACAACGCTTCATATACCTGAGGTGTAACTCGTTTATTTGGCTTGATTTTACTGTATATGAACTCACAAAGATTGCGTAATTTAGCTTCAAAAATACGACAATTCATCATGTCTTCTTTCACCATCCGACCCATACTTCCCAAAGACGATATTCAAATTGCAGAAGTTATCAAAAAAGTCCTCGTAGAGCACGGTGTGCCCAAAGTAGGTACCGCCTATGAAGATGTGGCATTGACGTGTATGCACAAGACCTATCAGGTTCCAAGGGCACAATATTTTGTAGTAGATACGCCTGAAGGTATTATCGGTGGAGCAGGAGTGGCGCAATTGGCCAATTTTGACGGGAACATCTGTGAATTGCAGAAGATGTACTTTTTGCCTGAAGCGCGCGGTCGCGGAATCGGCTCAGCCATGATGAAACTTTGCCTAGAAACCGCCAAGAACTTCCGATTTGACCAGTGTTATTTGGAAACCATGCCCAATATGCATGCGGCGCAAAAGCTATACAAAAACACGGGCTTTCATTATATCGATTGTGCCATGGGCAATACCGGGCACTACAGTTGTCCGGTACATATGTTAATCGATCTTTAGTTTGAACTACAAACAACTTCATCTGCAATGGCAGGAAAGTCTCGGACCTATCTATGGAACAGAAGAAGTTACTGCGCTCCTTGATCTTGCCGCGGCGCATTGCAGTGGAATGGAGGCCGCTCGCTTGCGAATCGAACCTCAGATCCCATCAGAATTAATTAAGAAATTAGCAACTATTCAAGCTCGTTTAGCGCAGCAGGAGCCTATTCAGTATATATTAGGACAAGCTCACTTTTACCAATTAGAACTCAGCGTAGGTCCCGGGGTTTTGATCCCGCGCCCGGAGACGGAAGAATTGGTGGCTTGGGTCCTAAAGGATCATCCGCAACAAGAAGCAAAAGTCATTGATCTTTGCAGCGGGTCAGGTGCTATAGCCTTGGCCTTGAAAGCCAATAGAAAATTATGGAAGGTCGCTGGCTTAGAGTGGTCTGAGGCTGCACTGCGAATTGCACGTCAAAATCAGAAGGCACTTGATTTGGAGGTCAATTTTATTCATACTGATCTTTTTGCTGTGGACGCGGTGAATGGGCAATTTGATATTATCGTCAGTAATCCGCCTTATGTGCGTGAATCGGAGCGCGAGCTAATGAATCCGAATGTGTTGGAACACGAACCGGATATGGCTTTGTTTGTCACGGATGATGACCCTTTTCTGTTTTACAAGCGAATCGCTGCTCTGGCTCAGCTTCATTTAAAACCTCAGGGTACGCTTTATCTGGAAATCAATGAGTATCTTCGTGAGGAACTCACGCAGCAATTAGAAGCCATGGGCTTTGTAGTGGAACTGCGTAAAGACCTTTACCTTAAAGATCGGATGCTCAAATGTCAAAAGAGATAGCCTTGGATAGAATTGCAGTGTTCTGCGGAAGCAGCAGTGGAAACGATATGGCCATTACTGATGCTGCTCAGAAATTGGGACAGCTCTTAGTAGAACAGCAGATTGAGCTCGTCTATGGCGCTGCCAAGATCGGTGTCATGGGAGAAATAGCCAAAGCAGTTTTGGATCAGGGTGGTCGTGTTACTGGGGTTATTCCAGAATTTCTCAAACGCAAGGAAGTGGTTCACCTAGGACTTTCGGAGCTTATTACTACAGAAAATATGCACCAGCGAAAGCTCATCATGAGTGAACGCAGTGATGGTTTTATCGCTTTGCCCGGAGGGTTTGGAACCTTAGAAGAACTCTTTGAGATCATCACCTGGTCGCAGTTAGGTTTGCATCAAAAACCCGTAGGCCTTTTAAACATCAATGGGTTTTATGATCCTTTAATTAATCTTCTTGAAGGAATGGTGCGCAAGGGGTTTCTTAAAATGGACAACTTTGAGATCCTTTTGGTGGACACTGACCCAACCAAGCTTTTGGAAAAGATGCGCAGCTTTGTGCCTAAAAATGTTCCAAAATGGTTGACTCAAGACCGAACTTAGTCGTTAAAGTGTAATATTTTATCGACTAAATACAAAGTCCGACTTTTTTTGTATTTTTATGCTTATTTCATCAGCCGTCCGAATACATTTGGATCGTAAACAAATCACAGGGGTGTGATTTTAAGTTTCGCATTTAAAGACGACAAGTCTTTATAAATATTGTTTGGTTGTGGGACGGCCACAATTTCCAAGAGATGTTGATGCGCGTTAAGGATTAGGAATTTTAAAGCAATTCATATTTTGGAGTCAACGGTTGTGGCTAGTCTCACTTTTTTTAAACCGACAATTTAGAAACACTACATACGATCTTTATACAGCCATCATTTCACAAATATTTATACCGAGTTCAGCTTTTATTGGTTGGGTGAACTCAGCGCAGGAGACATGGAGTAGAATGTATTTCTGAACTTGACCTTGAAAGGGCCTTTTTAAGCAGTAGTCTTCTTTCCGTATTCAGCCTCGCGGCTATCCCCGCGGTTAAGGAGTTATCACCATGATTTTTGCGTTAGTTATCTTTGGAGCTACTCTTTTAAAGGCCCTTTCTCTGTTCTTTTTACACCGTTGATAAATACTGCAAAACTCCCAAATTTAGCCTCCTTTTCACTAGGCGAAAACCACAGAGCTTTATTATTTTTGGAGAAAGCAGAACTTCATGGAAATCCAGCAGCAGATCCAAAGCTTACGAGAAGAACTCAGACAACACAATTACCATTACTATGTGTTGGATGCTCCGGTAATTTCTGATTTTGAGTTTGATACCAAATTAAAGCAACTTCAAGAGTTGGAAGCTGCCCATCCTGAGTTTCACGATCCCAATTCTCCAACCTTGCGCGTTGGTGGACAAGTCACCAAGAATTTCAACACATTGGTGCACGAGCATCGCATGTATTCCTTAGACAATTCCTATTCAAAAGAAGACCTGATGGATTGGGAAAAGCGTATCAAAAAGGCTGTGGATGGTCCTGTTGAGTATACCTGTGAACTAAAATATGACGGCGCCTCCATGAGCCTTACTTACCAAGACGGACAATTAGAGAAGGCCGTGACTCGTGGAGATGGTGTTCAAGGAGATGAGGTTACCGCCAACATTAGAACCATCAAGTCAGTACCCTTGCAACTAAAAGGAGATTTCCCTTCCCGTTTTGATATTCGCGGAGAGATCGTTTTGCCTTTTGCCGGCTTTGAAGCGATGAATGTCGCACGTGTGGCTGCAGGTGAAGAGCCTTATCGCAATCCCAGAAACACCGCAAGTGGGAGTTTAAAATTGCAGGACAGCTCAGAAGTTGCTAAGCGTCCATTAGAGTGTTTGCTTTACAGTGTGGTAGGTAACAACCTAGGCCTTACCACGCAATTTGAAAGTTTAGAAAAAGCTGCGTCTTGGGGATTCAAGGTGCCTAAGCACGCCGTGTTGGCCAAAAGCATTGATGAGGTTTTGGAATTTATCAATCATTGGGATGTGGCTCGTCATGAGCTTCCTTATGAAACCGATGGCGTGGTTATCAAAGTCAACAACCTGCGTCAACAAGAAGAGCTTGGATTTACCGCCAAGGCACCGCGTTGGGCCATGGCCTATAAGTTTCAGGCGGAGCAGGCCTCTGCCGTATTACACACCATAACCTATCAAGTAGGACGTACCGGTGCGATAACGCCCGTGGCTAATTTGGAGCCTGTTTCCTTAGCCGGAACCATTGTAAAAAGGGCTTCCCTCCACAATGCCGATCAGATCGCGAAGTTGGATATTCGTGAGGGGGATACGGTCTACGTTGAAAAAGGTGGAGAGATAATTCCAAAGATCGTTGGGGTAGATTTAAGTCAGCGTCCTGCCGATTCTCAGCCTACAAAATACATCACCCATTGTCCCGAATGTCAAACAGAATTGGTTCGTGCAGCCGATGAGGCTTTACACTACTGCCCGAATGAAACGGGTTGCTTCCCGCAGATCGTAGGGAAGATACAGCATTATATTTCCAGAAAGGCCATGGATATTGAAGGGCTGGGTGGAGAAACCGTGGCACTTTTGGTCAAAGAAGGTTTGATCATCAACTATGCGGATCTTTATGATCTGCGTGTGGATCAGCTGTTGCCTTTAGAACGTATGGCTCAAAAAAGTGCCGAGAATTTAGTTGATGGAGTGGCCAAGAGTCGGGAGATTCCTTTTGAGCGCGTCCTGTTTGCTTTAGGGATCCGATACGTTGGCGAGACGGTGGCCAAAAAATTAGCGCGTCATTACAAATCGATTGAAGCCCTAGCGCAAGCTTCAGAAGATGATTTGATAGGCGTTGATGAGATCGGTTCTGCGATAGCGCAAAGCGTGGTGCAGTGGTTTTCAGAAGAGAAACATCAGCAACTCCTAAGCCGATTACAGACAGCTGGCGTACAATTACAACTCTCTGAAGAAGTTCTGGCCAATCAGACCGATACCTTGAAAGGAGATGTCGTGGTAGTCAGTGGCGTGTTTCATCGCGTCTCGCGTACGGAATTAAAAAAACTCATTGAAGATAACGGCGGAAAGGTTTCCAGTTCTATTTCGTCAAAGACCACTTATGTTGTGGCTGGAGATAAAATGGGGCCGAGCAAACGCACCAAAGCAGAATCTCTGGGTGTAGCCCTAATTACAGAAGACGAATTTTTAGCCAAACTGGGGCAATAAGCCATGATAGGAGCGTTAAAACATAAAAGCGTACTCAAGCATTTGCGCAAAAGCATTGCTGCACAGCAGCGTGAGTTGCCTAAAAATGCTGTGAGTTCCTTATTGGTGCTTACTCAAGGAGATTCTTCAAGTGTTAAATCCGCAGTAATGAAGCTTGCTGAAAGGCTTGGAATAAAGCATGAGGCTGTTTATTATCGTGAATTTGTCACCGGACTTAAGCCCGACGAATTGCAGCCTGATCAATGGTGTAAAAAGCACTTTGGCTGGCAAGGGAAATTACAGCACGAGGATGCCGCAACTTTTGCCCAAAAGAAATTTGATTTGATCATCGGCTATTATTGGGAGTCCAATGCGCTTTTGGATAATCTGATCGCCAGTAAACCGAATGCCTTTCGCGTAGGGCCCATGGGCGGCCATGAGGAACTCTTTGACCTAACTATAGCAACCCCAAAAAATGACTGGGATGCTTTTGAATTTGAATTGATAAAATACCTTACCCTTTTGAAATTGTGCCAATAAGGCCCTTAGAATTATGCAAGAATTAATTGGAACCGGAGTGGCCTTGATCACTCCTTTTGATGCCCAAGGAAATCCAGACCTCAATGCGCTGACTGCTTTGGTGGATTTTAATATTGAAAATGGCGTGGATTATTTGGTCGTGCTGGGTACGACTGCGGAATCAGCTACCTTAACTGCTGCGGAGAAATCAGCGGTTAAAGCTTGTATCACTGCGGCCAATAAAGGGCGTGTTCCTGAAGTACTCGGTATTGGAGGGAACAATACGGCTGCCGTGGTTGAAGAGCTTAAAACTACGGATCTCAGCGATTATACGGCTGTACTTTCTGTATCGCCATACTACAATAAGCCAACGCAAGAAGGGATCTACCAACACTTCAAAGCAGTTGCTATGGCTACGGATAAACCCATCATTCTGTATAATGTTCCTGGGCGTACTTCTTCCAACATGACTCCAGAGACCGTGGCGCGATTGGCTGTGGATTTTGACAATGTGGTTGCCATAAAAGAGGCTGCTGGCGATATGGTCCAAGCGATGGAGCTCATCAGACAGGTTCCCGAAGACTTTTTAGTCATTTCTGGAGATGATATGATCACTTTACCAATGGTTCTTGCGGGAGGCGCAGGAGTGATCTCTGTAATCGGTGAAGGCATGCCGGCGGAGTTTTCTGCTATGGTGCATTTGGCCAGAGCAGGGCATAATGATCAGGCCAGAGCTTTGCAGTATCAGCTCATGCCTGTGATTGATATGATCTTTGAGGAGGGCAATCCCGCTGGGATCAAGGCCCTTTTAGAGCATCGAGGAATTTGCAGTGCAAACGTCCGTTTGCCATTGGTAGAAGCGAGCGCTGGACTCAAAGCGCGTATCGGCGATTTTTTAAGGGAATTTTAGACCGGAGTTAAACTTTTCACAATCCGCATGGCACAAGGGCTGGAGTGTTTTAGCTTCGTGCAGAGAAGTGTTTTGAAATCTCGAAGAATTAACTAATTTTGCAGGATGTTTTTAAACAAAAACAAATATTACCTTTTAGCCCTTGGGGCGCTTCTATTGGTAGGGGCTTGTTCTCCGTTCCAAAAAGTGTATAAATCAGACGACGTAGCTGCTAAGTATCGTTTTGCAGATTCCTTATATCAAGTAGGCAAGTACCGCAAGGCTTTAAAGCTTATGGAAGAGATCGTTCCGGCTTATCGTGGAAAGCCACAAGCGGAACGTTTGATGTTCTTCTATGCTGATACGTATTATCAGTTGGGAGATTTCTATTTGTCCGGCTATCAGTTTGAGCGTTTTGTGCGTTCTTATCCGAACAGTGACCGCGTGCAAGAAGCCGCCTATAAAGGAGCAAAGAGCTATTACGAGCTATCGCCGCGTTATTCTTTAGACCAGGAGGATACTTACACGGCCTTAGAAAAGCTGCAAGGATTCATTGATCAGTTTCCTGATTCAGATTACCTGCAAGAAGCCAACGGTTTGGTAGACGAGCTCAACTCTAAATTAGAATACAAAGCGATTCGTATCGCTAAATCATACTATCACCGCGAAGATTATAAATCAGCCATTGAGGCTTATGACAACTTCGCTACTGACTTCCCGGGAAGCGAATACAGAGCAGAAGCGTTCTTTATGCGTCTCGAGTCAGAATACAAACTTGCGATTAACAGTTTTGAGACCTTGGTGCCTGAGCGTTTAGCAGCGGCCAAGGAATATTATGACAGCTTTATGAAGTATTTTTCGGATTCCGAATACCGAGAAGCTGCCGATGAGATCAATCAGGACATTGAAGCGCGCATGGAATCCCTCAACACTGAAACAAAATCTTAAGGTTAGCAGATATGATGAATTTAAAGAAATTGGACGCACCTATCAACACGACTACTATTGACAAGAACTTGGTAGATGCTCCAACTAACAACATTTATGAGGCGATCTCTATTATTTCAAAGCGTGCCACTCAGATCAATTCAGAGATCAAAAAAGAGTTGTTAGAGAAGCTGGATGAGTTCGCGACCTACAACGATTCTTTAGAAGAGATCTTTGAGAACAAAGAGCAGATCGAAGTATCTAAGTTCTACGAAAAACTTCCTAAGCCACACGCATTAGCTGTACAAGAGTGGTTGGAAGATAAGATCTACCACCGCAACACTCAGGAAGACGAGGCCTAATTAGTTCCGCCATGTCTGTTTTAAAAGGAAAGCGCATATTACTGGGGGTAACCGCCGGAATTGCCGCTTATAAAACAGCCTGGTTGGTGCGACTATTGGTAAAAGCGGAAGCAGAGGTACGCGTGGTAATGACCCCGTCCTCCAAAGAATTTGTTACTCCGCTTACCCTTTCTACACTTTCTAAAAACGAAGTTTATTCTTCCTTTACTGATGAGGAAGATGATAATGCTCGTTGGAACAATCACGTGGAACTCGGACTTTGGGCCGACTATCTACTGATCGCTCCGGCAACCGCAAATACTTTAGCTAAAATGGCTACAGGTGTTTGTGACAACCTCTTATTGGCGGTTTATCTCTCTGCCAAATGTCCAGTATTGTACGCGCCTGCTATGGATCTGGATATGTACAAGCATCCTTCAACTGCAGAAACTTTTCAAAAGCTCGAGCAATTCGGGAACATACAAATACCTGCAGCACACGGTGAATTGGCCAGTGGGCTAGTTGGGCAGGGTCGTATGGCAGAACCTGAAGAGATTGTTCATTTCTTAGAACAGCACATCGCTGAAGGGCTTCCGTTGCGCGGCAAGAAGGTGCTGATTACTGCCGGACCTACTTATGAGGCGATTGATCCTGTGCGTTTTGTTGGAAACCACTCCAGCGGCTTGATGGGCTACAAGATCGCAGAAAGAGCTGCAGACCTTGGAGCCGATGTGACTTTGGTTAGTGGTCCGTCTCATTTGCAATTGGAACACGCTTCTGTGGAACTGATCCGGGTGACCTCCGCTCAAGAGATGCTTGAAGCCGTTCAAAAGAATTACCCAACTACAGATATTGGTGTTTTCGCGGCAGCAGTAGCAGACTACCGACCAGTAGCTCCTGCTAAGGAAAAGATCAAGAAGTCTGGAGATTCCTTAGACATTCAACTGGAAAAGACTCAAGATATCCTGGGATGGGCAGGAACTGAGAAACAACAGCAGTTTTTGGTCGGTTTTGCCTTGGAGACTCAGAATGAATTGGCTAACGCAAAAAAGAAGCTCGAGAAAAAGAATTTAGATTTAATTATACTAAATTCGCTCAGAGACGAAGGAGCAGGTTTTAAATCAAAAACCAATAAAGTGACCTTCATAGATAAGAATGGTACTGTTTTACCGTTTGAACTAAAAGATAAAGCAGCTGTGGCTGCAGACATCTTGGATTACATTATAGGGCAGCAATGAGAAGATTACTAGTTTTGATGTGTGTTTTAGTCGGTTTGAGCGCTTCTGCTCAAGAGATCCGTTGTACCGTAACGGTTAATGCGGAACAGACCGCCAGAGCCGATTTACAGATCTTTAGAACCCTAAAGAATCAGATCGAAGAATTCATCAATGAATACCAGTGGACCAATATGAAGATGACCACTCAGGAACGCATTGATATGAACCTGGTGATCATAGTGACTGACTACGATGGCGATGACTTTACAGCTACTTTGCAAGTGCAATCATCTCGTCCGGCATACGGCTCCTCATACAATTCACCGATATACAACTATAACGACAAGCAATTCTCCTTTACCTATCGCGAGTTTCAACCCTTGAATTTTAACCCGAACAGTTTTGATTCTAACCTGATCTCGGTGATTGCTTTTCACGTTTACACGGTAATTGGTTTGGATGCGGATACTTTCAGTCGCAACGGAGGAGATCCTTACTTCCAAGTAGCTAAGCAGATTGTGAACACTGCCGCTTCCAGTAACTTCTTAGGTTGGAAAGCTACAGATGGAGCGCAGTCGCGTTTCCGTTATAACGACGCCTTATTGTCCAATGTGTTTAGTGAATTTCATAACGTGATGTATGACTACCATCGTTTAGGTTTGGATATCATGCACGAGAACCCTAAAGAGGCTAAACAGATCATGTCTACTAGTTTGAGTCGCTTGCGAATGATCAACGACAGACGTCCAAATTCATTTTTGTTGCGCACCTTTTTTGACGCCAAAGAGAATGAGATCAGTCGCGTTTTTAGCGGAGGTCCTCAGGTCGATATCGCTAAGTTGATTGAAGACTTGAATCGTATGGCGCCTACCAAAAGAGCCAGCTGGGAAGATATCCGATATTAAACGCTTTAATTTCTTTTTTTAAGCGGAGTCTTTCTTATCTTTATTTTTCTGATTTCGATTACATTCCGAAGGCTTGATTAAATCCCTTTCCATAAAGAATTATGCCTTGATTGACCATTTAGCGGTTGATTTTGGTGCTGGTTTTACAGTGATCACTGGAGAAACTGGTGCGGGTAAATCCATTGTCCTTGGAGCTTTAGGCTTGCTTTTAGGCCAGCGCGCAGATCTCGACAGTATTAAGGACAAGACCACTAAAAGTGTCATAGAAGGGCATTTTGATCTGAGTCAGTTTAAACTCCAAGAATTCTTTAAAGAAAACGATCTGGATTTTGACCTGCACACCATCATAAGGCGCGAGTTGCTGCCCTCGGGAAAATCAAGAGCTTTTGTCAATGACACTCCGGTGAACTTAAGTGTTCTCAGTATTCTGGGGGAACAGTTGATAGACATTCACAGTCAAGGTCAGCAACTGGAGGTTAATACCACGGCTTTCAAGTTCAATTTGGTGGATCTCATCGCCGATAATAAAAACCTACTGGCAGACTACCGTGAAGCCTTTAGTCAATACAAACAAGCCCAGAAGGACTTGACTTCATTAAAAGAAACTCAGGCCTCGGCTAACAAAGAGTTTGATTACAACAAATTCTTGTGGACTGAACTCCACGAGCTTCAATTGGATAAGCTGGATGAAGCAGCGATTGATGAGGAGTATGAAACCCTTTCTAATGTGGAGCGCATTCAAGATCTGCTCGCTGAGGTGATGCATCAATTGAGTGCGGAACAAGTAGGAGCTTCAGAACAATTAGGGCATGCCAATCAGCAACTGGGGCAATTGGCACGTATATCACCATTGTTCAAGGAGCTTTCTGAGCGTATGCAATCCTTACACATTGAGTTGACAGATCTAGAATCTCAACTCTTTGAGCAACAAGAGCAGATAGAAAGTGATCCGGACCGCTTGGCGAGTTTGGAAGAGCTGACTCGAAGTTTATACGACTTAAAGCGTAAGCATGCGGCTGGCACTTTAGAAGAACTCATCGCCAAACGCGATGCCCTGGAAAAGCTTGTGGTTATGGTAGAAGACCAATCGGAACAACTTCTGGCCGCGGAGCGAGCCCTTAATAAGGCAGAGCAACAAATGGATTCCTTAGCCCAAGAGCTTCACTCGGCACGTGCCGCAGTCATTCCGCAGTTGTGTGAGACCATAAATGCACAGTTGCGAATGTTGGAATTACCAGCAGCGCAGTTTGTGATACAACAAACTAATAGTGAGGCTAACCCTTACGGCCAAGAGACTTTGGAGTTTCTTTTTAGCGCTAACAAAGGTGTCACTCCTGGACCTTTGCAAAAAGTGGCCTCAGGAGGAGAGCTTTCACGAGTGATGTTGGCCTTGAAGGCCTTAATGGCACAACACACCAATTTAGCTACCTTGATCTTCGATGAGATCGATACTGGGGTTTCTGGAGAAGTAGCCAATCGTATAGCAGATATTATGCGACAGATGTCGCGTTCCATGCAGCTGCTCAGTATAACGCATTTACCACAAGTGGCTGCCAAGGGCAATCATCATTTTAAAGTATTCAAAGAAGATACTGCGCAAGGAGCTGCTACGCGAATGCGCGCATTGTCTTCAGAAGAGCGCGTTGTGGAGATCGCGCAAATGCTTGGTGGACAACAACTGTCCGAAACTGCATTAAACCATGCAAAAGAATTATTGAATTAACTATTTTTGACCGCATAAAATACCAACCTATGTCATACAATTTATTAGCTGGAAAGAAAGGAATCATTTTTGGCGCTTTAGATGAAAACTCTATCGCTTGGAAAACTGCAGAGCGCGTTCATGAAGAAGGAGGTCAATTTGTTTTAACCAACGCGCCTATCGCTATGCGTATGGGACAGATCAATGAACTAGCAGAAAAGACCAATTCTCAGATTATTCCTGCAGATGCTACATCCTTAGAGGATCTTGAAAAATTAGTGGATGGCGCTATGGAAGCCTTAGGCGGAAAAATAGACTTTGTTTTACATTCCATTGGTATGTCTGTCAACGTTCGTAAAGGCAAAGCTTATACCGACCAAAAATACGATTGGACCCACAAAGGTTGGGATGTTTCGGCTCTTTCATTTCATAAAGTAATGCAAACCCTCTACAAAAAAGACGCGATGAACGAATGGGGGAGTATTGTTGCTTTGAGTTATATGGCTGCCCAACGTGTTTTTCCAGATTATAACGATATGGCGGACAACAAAGCGTATCTTGAGTCTATTGCTCGTAGTTTTGGTTATTTCTTTGGAAAAGACAAAAAAGTTCGTGTGAACACCATTTCTCAATCACCAACACCGACTACAGCGGGTCAAGGGGTAAAAGGATTTGACGGTTTTATCGCATATGCAGAGAAAATGTCACCGCTAGGAAATGCTACAGCTATGGATTGCGCAAACTACACAGTTTCGCTCTTTAGCGACCTGACAAAACGCGTCACCCTGCAAAACTTGTACAATGACGGCGGATTCTCCAATACTGGGGTAAGCAATGAGGTTATGGAAGCCTTCATGAAGGAGGAATAAATAGATATTTCTAATTACACATAGAATTTGGTTATATTAAATAATAGTGTAACTTTGAGTTTAAGTTTAAACTAAATCATGTGATATGAAAAAAATTACTTTATTGTTATGTGCAGGATTATTCTCATTAGGAATGAATGCACAGTTTGCATCAGCTGACTTTGACGCTGGATTACCAGCAGGATGGTCAACTGTAATTAATACTGGTACTTGTGATTGGTTCAACGGTGCTGACTTGCCAACTGGACCAGACTTTGCATCTCCAGGGATGTACTTTGATGATGATGCTTGTGGAAACGGAGCTGATCCATCTAACACTACTCTTTTCTCTGATGTGTACGACCTTTCTGGCACTACAGGAGATATCACTATTGCTTATGACGTTGCTTTCCAAGAAGTTGCTTCTGGTGAGACTTTCGTAGTGGAGTGGTATGATGGTGCTGCATGGAATGTTCTTGCTACTTATGATTTAGATCTTGCAGACATCCTTTCTGAGTCTTTTAGCCCATCTGGTATCACTAACCCTGATTTCCAATTGCGTTGGACTTATGATGATGCTGCTGGTGCTTGGGGATGGCACGGAGGAATTGATAACTTCTTTTTAGACGCTGTACTTAGCACTGATGACAACCAGATCGCTGGTTTCAGCATGTACCCTAACCCAGCTAACGATGTTGTAACTGTAAAGGCTCAAAACGAGATCCAAAACGTTACTTTCTTCAACATCCTAGGTCAAAAGGTTCTTGAAGTTGCTCCTAACGCACTTTCTCAAGAAATCAACGTTGCTACTTTGAAGGCAGGTGTTTACGTTGTAAACGTTACTTCAGACGCACAAGTAGGTTCTTACCGTTTGATCAAGCAATAAGCTGATTCGGACAACAAAGAAATTTGTAAAAGCCACCCATTGGGTGGCTTTTTTGTTTTAGTAGTCTTCCAGACTTTTCCCGATGGTTAAAAAGTTGTTTTTTTGCAATTGAGTTTTGCCTGTTCTCAAACTGTTGTTTACACTGCTTTTAAAGAAGGCTTGATTCAGATATAAAAGTCTAAAGTACTTCGCTTATTTTATGAAAAGAGAATACAGCTTTATTATACCTGTTTATAACAGACCCGATGAGGTTGATGAACTCTTGGCTAGCATGACTGCCTTTGAGAGCGACTTTCCATTTGAAGTGTGTATAATTGAAGATGGTTCTAAACAAGATTGCAAGGAAGTCGTTGCTCAATACGCTGATAGACTAAATATCACTTACCACTACAAAGACAATTCCGGACCAGGTCCTTCTAGGAACTACGGGATGAGTAAAGCCAAAGGGAATTACTTCATCATATTAGATTCTGATGTGATCATGCCTGCGGATTATCTAACGGTCGTAGATAAGGCATTAAACGAAAATTACTTGGATTGCTTTGGAGGAGCTGATGCGGCGCACGAATCGTTTTCAGATCTACAGAAGGCCATCAATTACAGCATGACCAGTTTATTGACTACGGGAGGCATTCGCGGAAACAAGAAAGCGGTACAACAGTTTGAACCTCGTAGCTTTAATATGGGTATTTCTAAAGAGACGTTTTTAGCTACAGCGGGGTTTGGTAAAATACATCCCGGTGAGGATCCGGATTTATCTTGGCGTATTAAAAAAGCAGGATTCAAGACAGGATTCATTGCGGGTGCCGCGGTCTTTCACAAAAGGAGAATTTCCTGGCCCAAGTTCAAACAGCAGGTTACTAAGTTTGGTATGGTGAGACCCATTCTCAATAGATGGCATCCGGAATCTAGAAAGATCACCTTTTGGTTTCCAAGCCTGTTTGTTTTAGGTTTTGTAGCTTCCATTGTCTTTGCAATCGTTGGTGTTTGGTGGTTTTTAGCGCTCTACGGTCTCTACTTTTCACTTTTACTCCTCCACGCCATTATCACTACTAAAAGCCTTAAGATCGGGTTTATGGCATTATGGGCGACTGTGGTTCAATTCTATAGCTATGGAACTGCATTTATAAAAAGCAACTGGTATATAGGTCTATTGAAGAAAGATCCCAAGGCCGTTTTTCCGCATCTTTTTTTTAAGTAACTTCTACCCATGACCGCCGCAGAGAAACAAAAGCGTAAATCTGGGAAAGGGAACATCAATTCCTTTGTGTTTTTTCTTATTCTTGCCACTTTGTTTTGGGTACTGACCAAGTTCTCCAAACAATATGAGCAGGATGTGGATGCTCAATTGGAGTATACTAACATTCCTGCAAATGCGGTGATCAGTGAGGATGGTGTAAATTCCGTTCCATTGCGGTTAAAGGCTTCGGGATTTGAATTCTTGTACTACAAGCTCAGCAAACCTAAAATCACTTTAGATCTAACCAGATTGGAGCCAGATACTAGTGCACGTTGGATGATATCTAAACAAGGCCTTGAAAATTTAGCCACCCTCCAACTCAAGCATCAAGTAGAGCTGCAAATGGAGAAGTCCAATATAGAACTGCCCATACGTACTTTGGGGCAGAAGCGCGTGCCGGTTATTGCTAACATTTCTTACACCTTTAAAGAAGGTTATTCCTATACGGAGCCGCTTGGCATTTCTCCCGATTCTGTCACAGTTATTGGTCCCGAAAATAGTTTGAGGCAAGTCACCGCTTTAGAAACGGCAGCGGCTAGCTTTGATGAAGTTGATGAGGCCATTTCTGGCAGTTTAGAGATCCTGTTACCCGACACGGTGGACAAACTAAAAGTGGAGCCTAATGAGGTTAATTATTCCATGGAGGTGCAAGAGTTTATCGAAAATCAAGTGACTGTACCAATAACCTTGATCGGGAGTGATGAGGTGAGAGGCATTCAGTTGTTTCCCTCCGCCGTTACAGTGAGATATACCATTAACTTCTCGGATTATAAAAAAGTACAGGCCAGTGATTTTAAAGTCATTTGCGACTTGTCCAAAGTAGAAGAAGGAGTGAACTTTTTGGTTCCCGAACTCATCGAGGCTCCCGCAGGGGCGCGTCGATTGAGTTTGAGTCCGAATCAAGTTGAATTCATAGCCATACAGTAAGCATGATCAGTGTTGGATTAACAGGAGGAATTGGTAGTGGAAAGACCACAGTGGCTCGGTTTTTCGAAGCCATAGGCATTCCTATTTATTTTGCCGATGATCGTGCTAAAGCTTTAATGGTAGAAGATCAAGAGCTTATTGCGAGTATCAAAGCGCTTCTGGGTGATCAAGCCTATACCTATGACGGCAGGCTCAACAGAGCCTATATTGCGAGTCAAGTGTTTAATGATGCGAAACTTTTAGAAGCACTTAATGCCTTGGTTCACCCAGCGGTTGGTAAAGACTTCAAACAATGGGCTCAGGCACAGCAAAGCCCTTATGTGATCAAAGAAGCCGCAATTCTTTTTGAGAATGGTAGTTATACTCATTCGGATGCAAACATTTTGGTAACCGCTCCGGAATCCATCCGACTGGAACGTGTCATGTCTAGGGACGGAGCCAGTGAAGAGGCCGTGCGCGCACGCATGCAACACCAATGGCCAGACGAGCAGAAAATACCCCTTGCGGACTATGTTATTGAAAACATTGATCTTGAGGCAACAAGAAAGCAAGTAAATTCCCTCCATAAGCAGCTTATTTCCTTGAAAAAATAGACGAACGGGCATTTTTGTTAACATTTGGTTAAACGGAATCCGCCCGCGGGCTAAAAAAGGTACTTTTGAACAATGAACAAAAGACTGTTTGTCATACTCATTGTACTTATGAGCGTTGCACTGTTGGGGATAATCTTCGTGCAGGCTTATTGGATCAATAATTCCTTTCAAACCAAGCAGGAACAATTCACCAAGGACATTCGTCAGGTGATGATTGCGGTTTCTCAGGACATTCAGTTGTTTGAGCAAGAGCAAATCTACGATGCTATTGTAGCTACAGAGCAGGATTTTGTTGAACCTGACACCAGTAAGATTACCGAGATTGTTTACCGCCGTGTGGATGAAGACAAGAACGAGGTATTCATCTTCAGTAATGGAATTACCCAACGCGATTATAAACTTTCACCGAGTTTTCTGGATATCGGGATGGATTCCATCGCCTTTAAACGTTTGGTTAATGAGCAGGTCACCACAACCATTACTCCAGGTATTGATGGAGGTGCTCCGATCAAATCAGAGAACAAGACCTATAAGCGCATGGACGAACTGGAACGCGCTATTTTCTCTACGGTTGCCTTAAAGATCTCTGAGAAGATTCCAATTCACCAAAGGGTGAGCCCAGAGCTTATCGAAAAGATGATCGATAAAGAACTGCGCAAAAAAGGCTTGACGACCAGCTATGAGTACGGAATATACAGCAATCAATTAGCCACCAAGGTACGCTCCAGAGATTTTGACATCAACGCACCTTCTACCTTTGGGGTTCCGATGTTCATTGATCAAGACGATAATTTTAACTACCAACTTTTTGTGACCTTTGGCGACACCCGTAAGGAGCTTTTCAGTTCCATTGTGGGGATTTCTATTTTATCCATCCTTTTCACGGCCATTATCATTTTGGCCTATTGGTATGCCATTTCACAGTTGATCCGACAAAGACAGATCTCACAGATCAAAACAGATTTCATCAACAATATGACCCACGAATTCAAAACTCCTATTGCCACGATCAACCTAGCATTAGATGCGCTTAAGAATCCTAAGGTGGCTCAGGACGATGAATTCAAACAGCGTTATCTGCGCATGATCCGCGATGAGAACAAACGCATGCACGCTCAAGTAGAGAATGTACTGCGTATCTCCCGATTGGAGAATAAATCCATCAACCTTAAAAAGGAACGCATCAAACTCCACGACGTTGTAGAGGATGCCATTACTAGTGTTTCACTTATGGTGGAAGACAAAGGTGGATATATCAAAACACATTTTGACGCTCAGAAATCCTCCATTTTGGGTAATGAGTTTCACTTGACAAACGTCTTTGTGAATATGCTGGACAACGCCATTAAGTATTCAGAAGAGGCACCTAAGATCGATATCTACACAGAATTGGCTAAGAATTCCATCATTGTTAAGATCAGCGATCAGGGTATCGGAATGTCTAAAACAGCACAGAAACAAATCTTTGAAAAATTCTACCGGGAACATACCGGAAACATACACAACGTAAAAGGGCACGGTCTTGGATTAGCTTATGTGAAACGTATTTTGGATGATCATCATGCATCCGTTTATGTGGATAGTGAGCGTGGCAAGGGAAGTACCTTTAGTATAAAATTTCAATTAATCTCTTAATTATGGAAACGGAAAATAAAAAAATCTTATTGGTCGAAGACGACCCGAATTTTGGAACGGTCCTGAAGGACTATTTAGCCATGAACGAATA
>NZ_JABSPU010000001.1:0-77107 GCF_013214815.1 Gilvibacter sp. | reverse complement strand
ATACGATGTCACTAATTCTAAAAACGGTATGGAAGGCTTCGAAAAGTTTAAAAAGGACAATTTTGATCTGTGTATTCTCGATGTGATGATGCCTTATAAAGACGGATTCACCTTAGCGAAGGAGATTCGCGAGAAGAATAAGGATGTGCCGATCATCTTCCTTACCGCTAAAGCCTTAAAAGAAGATGTACTTAAAGGATATAAGGTAGGAGCAGATGATTATTTGAACAAGCCTTTTGATTCTGAGGTTCTTTTGATGAAGATCAAAGCCATCATCCAACGCAAAGCAACAGATTCCTTGTCAGACAGCAAACAGTTTGAATTCCAGATCGGGAAATTCCACTTGAATTCTAAACTTCGCTTCTTGTCTTACAACAAAGAAGAGCCGAGCAAACTATCTCCAAAAGAGAATGATCTTTTGCGTTTGCTAGCGCTTCATAAAAACGATCTAATGCCTCGTGAATTGGCGCTTACCAAGATCTGGAGAGACGACAATTACTTTACGTCTCGCTCTATGGACGTATACATTGCCAAATTGCGTAAGTACCTGAGTAAAGACGACGGTGTTGAGATCTTGAACATCCACGGAGAAGGTTTCCGTTTGGTGGTCAAAGACGAAGTAGAAAACTAATTCCGCTTTAACAGTGTACCGTATTTTGCCTCTAGTTGGGCAATGATGGTGTCTGATGGAGTTTGATAGTCAAACCAATGGATCTGCGGATCCTTTCTAAGCCAAGTGAGTTGCCTTTTGGCAAATCGTCTTGTGTTTTGTTTGATGGCGTCTACTGCGTCCTGCAACGGTAAATCCGTTTCCAAATGACCGATCAGTTCGCGATAACCCACAGTTTGTAGCGCATTGAGCTCTTTATATGATAATAGGCCTTTTACCTCGTGTAAGAGGCCTTCTTGCATCATGAGGTCAACGCGTTGATTTATTCGATCGTAGATCACGGCTCTATCTGCGGTGAGTCCAATTTTAATGGTTTGGAAAGCACGCGACTTTGGTGCTTGGTTTCTATAGCTACTAAACGTATTTCCACTGCTTCTAATGACTTCCAGAGCACGGATCAATCGGTGTGGATTCTGCAGGTCAACCTGCTCATAATATTCAGGATCCTTTGCCAAGAGTTCTTCCTGCAAGGCAGAAATACCTTCTTGTTCTAATTGCTCAGTGAGTGCTGCTCTAACTCCTTCAGAAACTTCTGGGAAAGAATCCAGGCCTCGGGTGACCGCATCCACATAAAGTCCGGAACCACCTGCCATGACTATCACATTCTGTTCTTTGTAAAGCTCCTCCAAGCGGGTTAGGGCATCTCGCTCAAAATCACCCACACTGTAAGGGTCTTGTACGGATAAATGCTGAATGAAGTGATGCGGAGCCGCGGCCAGTTCTTCAGCTGTAGGCACGGCAGTGCCAATACGCATTTCTTTAAAGAACTGTCTGGAATCAGCAGAAATGATCTCGGTATTAAAATGCTGAGCCAGTTTAATGGCTAAAGCTGTTTTACCAATAGCTGTGGGCCCAACAACTGTGAGTAAAACCTTTTGATCGTTCATCAATTAGTTGGCGTTGGGGTGAAGGTCTTCTCCGCAGTTAAAACAGTGCTTTGCACCGTCTCTGTGGTCTGATTTTCCGCAGTATCTGCAGCTCTGTGTATTGGTATTGACCACTTTGGTATTGCGGGCGTATTCAGCACTTATAATACCGGTTGGCACCGCAATGATGCCGTATCCCATGATCATGATGATAGCAGATAAAAATTGGCCTAAAGGAGTCACCGGAGCAATATCGCCATAACCTACTGTGGTCAGTGTTACGATACACCAATAGATGCTGATAGGGATGTTTCTAAATCCGCTTTCTTCTCCTTCAATAAAATACATCAGGGTCCCGGCTATGATGGAAACGATCAACACTGCAAATAAAAAGATGGAGATCTTGGCCCAACTGTGTTTTATGGCGCGAACCAGTTTGTTGGATTCACCCACATAGCGGGTAACTTTAAGGATTCTAAAGATCCGTAACAAGCGCAAGGCCCGCACAGTCACCAAGGCTTGGGTTCCTCCCAAAAAGAGCGATAGGTACAAAGGAATCGTTGCTAAAAAGTCAATGATCCCATAAAAACTGAAAATATAATGGGAAGGTTTCTTAATGCTGACAATCCGCAGTATGTATTCAATGGTAAAGAAAATGGTCAATATCCATTCTCCAATTAAAAGTAAGTCGTGGTATTTGGCGTCAATTGAGGCGACGCTTTCCATCATGACAAAGACAATGCTCAGTACAATCAGGATCAATAAGATCACGTCAAAAGTCTTTCCGGCCGGCGTATCGGCCTCATAGATCACCTCGTGGATACGGCTGCGCCAGGATTCGCTTTTGTTGGGTTTTAGCTCCTTCACCCTGTAAATTTAAAAGAAAAATTAAGCTAGTTAAAATTAGAGCCGTTTTGTAGTTGCTCTAAAGGAATTACTTTGAGTACTTTTTTGCGTCTCAAAAAGGAGTGAATGATGTGTTGGGCATCTCTATTGTCCTCCATAGGAGAGATGATGGAACGCAGTATTTCCAAGTTGTTGATCTGATAATTCAAATTAAAAAAACCAAAACCTTTATAGCTTCCCTCTTCAATGAGAATTACAGACCGCTCATCTACTTCACGGCCGTGGTCAATGATCACCATGTTCTGATTCTCATAACTGTGCATGGCTAAAAACCGCTCTACACGGGCATTGTACTGCTCCACAGGTTCCTGTCCAATACAGGCGCCATCACACTCTTTGATAGTTTGTAAGAAGCAGGGCCCTGCAGTCTTGTGGAGTCCAGTATGCTTTTGACACAATTGGTGCTGCTCGGTAATCTTAAAAAGTTGGGACTTGGCTTGTTGGTAATTGGTAAAGGTGGTAATGGCTGGTTTGTCCAAATTGGTCTTTTCAATTTTGAACTGTAAATAACCCGCTTCATCTTTAGTGAGTCCTAATTGGTAATTGTAGATCGTTTTGCGTAAAGCCCGGTTGTAAACGGGTTTGTTGCGTTTGATCTCTTCGGATTCTTTGAGCTGCGCGATGAGATCGCTTCCCGTAGCCTCATAAGTAACGGCTGCTACTTCCAATTGGATCTTTTTGGATTTTCTATTGTCTGAGGTGAAATGCTGATTCAGCCGCTTTTTGATGTTGCGACTCTTTCCAATGTAAATAATGCTTCCGTCCTCCCGATGCATATAGTAAACCCCAGTCACCGATGGCGTAGCCTCGATCATATCGAGCAATTTGGGCTCCAACTGCCGTTTGGCTTCCATCCGAACAGTCTGACTGATGATCTCTTTTTTCTGATCCTTGGTGAGCAGCAGTTTAAAAAGGCTCACCGTTGCCTTGGCATCACCAGCCGCACGGTGTCTATCGCTTAAAGGAATGCCTAAAGAGCGCACCAATTTCCCCAAACTGTAGGAGGGCATGTCTGGGATCAGCTTTTTAGATAATTCTACGGTACATAGCGACTCGCGTTGATAGTCATAACCCAATCGGTCAAACTCTGTTCTGAGGATACGCGTATCAAATTGCGCGTTGTGAGCTACTAAAATACAGCCTTCCGTGATCTCAATGATACGCTTAGCAACTTCGTAGAATTTAGGGGCATTGCGGAGCATCTCGTTATTAATACCCGTAAGATTGACCACAAAAGGTTGGATCTTGCGCTCTGGATTCACCAAACTGATAAACTGATCCACCACCTCGTGGCCATCAAATTTATAGATAGCGATCTCGGTTATACCTTCTTCATTGTATTTCCCGCCCGTGGTTTCTATGTCTAAAATCGCGTACATTAATGATAATTGCGGGCACCGAATATAGCACTACCCACTCGAACCATGGTGCTACCTGCTGCAATGGCAATAGGGTAGTCGCCACTCATTCCCATGGAGAGAACGTTCCAAGATTCAGATTGTTGGTGTGCGTCGTACTTTTCTTTTAAGATTTTGAATTCGCGCTGCAATTGTTGTTCATCGTCTGTGAAGGTGGCCATGCCCATCAATCCTACAATTTGAACGTTATTGAGTGCTAATGCTTTTTTCTCTTCGATCAATGCTGATAACTGCTGCGGTGCAAGTCCGAATTTACTGTCCTCTTTAGCAATTTTGAGTTGGATCAGACAGTTGATCACCCGATCGTGCTTTTTTGCCTGCTTATCGATCTCTTTAAGCAATTTGATACTGTCTACAGCGTGGATCAGACTCACAAAAGGCGCCATATACTTAACCTTATTGGTCTGCACATGCCCAATCATATGCCACTGAATATCCTTGGGCAATTCCTCCCATTTTGTGGCCATTTCTTGGATCTTATTCTCACCAAAGATTCGTTGCCCAGCATCATAGGCTTCCTGCAGATCTTCCACAGGTTTGGTCTTAGATACTGCAACTAGCGTGACCTGCTCCGGGAGCTTTTCCTTGAATTGCTTTATGTTTTCTGATATACTCATTTAGAATTCGTAAACCGTAATGCCCGATCGTAATTTAGGCAGAATATAAGTGCTTTTTGGTGGCATGGTCAATTGCTGGTCGGCAACTGCTTTGAGTTCTTCCACATTAACGGCAACCATACTGAAACCTAAAGCGTATTTGCCAGAGTCGACAGCGTCTTTAATGTTGAACTGCCCTTCACGCTCACTGTGGTAACCCAAACGTTTGTCCGTCCGCGGATCCTTGATCCCTAAAATTGGCTGTAAAATAGTATCCAATAGCAATTGAGAATCCAAGGCCTGCAAGGCATCTTTAAATTCCACCTTGAATTTACGTAAATAGAGGGAATAATACTCGCCGTCTAAATACATCCCAAAGTGATGTTTCTTGCTCGGTTGGTACGGACTCACCCCGCGATTTTCTATGCGGAAATATTCGTCTAGTTTTATGAGTAAAGCCTCTTTGCTCAGCCCGTTGAGATCCTTGATCATGCGGTAAAAGGCTTCAATACGCAGATCGCTCTCTGGGATCAAATAGCTCATAAAATAGTTGTAGCTATCGCTGCCTTCTCCCATAGGACTTCCTTCCATTTGCTCTGCCAAGCGCACTGAACTCGCGCAGCGATGGTGTCCGTCCGCAATATAGATCTGCGACATTTCTGCAAAACAAGCCTTAATGCCTTTCACCTGCTCAGGATCACTCACGGGCCAGAGGTAGTGAGTGTCTCTAAAGGTAGTCGTGAATTCATATTCTGCCCGCACTTGAACCACGGCATCCATAATGTCTTCTAGCGGATCATTGGCGGGGTAGGTGAGTAGCACGGGCTCTGCATTGAATCCCACAGTATGCAGGTATTCGGTAAACAAGGTTTCGCGTTGCGCTAAAGTATCCTCGTGCCTTTTGACAATGTTGTTTTGATAATCTTCAGTGCTTACAGCAGCAATTATCCCGCGATAGGTGTGACCATCTCTATCAATGATCTGATATACGTAATAACAGGCTTGAGGATCTTGGATCAGATTACCTTCTTCTTTGAATTCTAAATACCGATTACGCACCATCTCGAAACGCTCTTTCCCAGAGAGTTTCTTTTGGTATTTAAAACCGGGATTGATGATGTGCAAAAAAGAGAAGGGATTGGCCTTCATACGCGCATTCCGCTCGCTAGGTAAGTAGGTGTCATAAGATCTACTGACCATTATACTGACCAGTTCGCGTGCCGGTCTTACTGCGGCAAAAGGACGAACATCAGCCATAGACTATGCGAACATTGCTGCGACCTTTTCGGCCTTGCGACTTTCTGAATAATCGTAGAATCCTTCTCCACTCTTAACGCCGAGTTTCCCCGCCATTACCATATTGACAAGCAGTGGGCAAGGAGCGTATTTAGGATTCTTAAAGCCTTCATACATCACGTTTAGAATAGAAAGACATACATCCAGTCCTATAAAATCAGCCAATTGCAAAGGTCCCATTGGGTGTGCCATTCCGAGCTTCATTACCGTATCGATCTCCTGAACTCCGGCAACGCCGTTGTAAAGCGTTTCAATAGCCTCATTGATCATCGGCATCAAAATACGGTTAGCCACAAATCCAGGATAGTCATTCACCTCTACCGGAACCTTGTTAAGTTTCTCAGAGATCTCAGCTACGGTAGCATAGGTTTCTTGGCTGGTGTTATATCCTTTGATGATCTCTACCAATTTCATGATCGGCACAGGGTTCATAAAGTGCATTCCAATGACCATTTCTGGTCGAGAGGTTACCGCCGCGATCTGTGTGATGGAGATCGATGAGGTGTTGGTAGCTAAGATGGTATCGTCCGGACAAAGCTTATCCAAGTCTTCAAAGATCTTCAGCTTTAGGTTTACGTTTTCTGTAGCCGCTTCTACTACCAAACTGGCGTATTCTACACCTTCTTCCAAACTGGTGTAGGTGGTGATATTACCCAGGGTACGCGCCTTGTCTTCTTCGCTGATCTTTTCTTTAGCTACCATACGATCCAAATTCTTGGTAATGGTGGTCATCCCGCGATCCAAAGAAGCTTGGGAAATATCAATCAGTTGTACTTTATAATCGAATTGGGCAAAAGTGTGGGCAATTCCATTACCCATAGTTCCTGCACCGATTACGGCTACATTCTTCATATATACTGTATTCTAGTTGTTAAAGTTTTCAATGACTTGCATGGCCAGGCGCAAAGCCTCAGTACCTTGATGCAAGCTCACAATTGGTGTTTTATCGTCTTTGATGGCCTCTGCGAACGTGTTGAGCTCATCCAAGATGGCATTGTTTGGAGTCACCTCCGGATTGTCAAAATAGATCTGCTTTTTAAGCCCATCAGCATTGGTGAGGATCATTGCAAAGTCGTCTGGAGTCTCTGGGGCGTCCATCATTTTTACTACCTCGCATTTCTTCTCCAGGAAGTCTACTGAGATATAAGCATCCTTTTGGAAGAAACGACTCTTACGCATATTCTTCAGTGAAATTCTGCTGGCCGTTAAGTTTGCAATACAACCGTTTTCAAATTCGATACGAGCGTTTGCAATATCTGGAGTAGAGCTGATCACGGAAACACCGTTAGAGGTTACACTCTTAACGGGTGATTTCACCACACTTAAAATTACGTCAATATCATGGATCATCAAATCAAGCACTACAGAAACGTCTGTTCCTCTTGGATTGAATTCTGCCAAACGATGACTTTCAATGAACATCGGGTTGTCAAATCGATCCACAACAGCTCTAAAGGCTGGATTGAATCGCTCCACCTGTCCCACCTGTCCACGTACCTTGTGCTTCTTTGCCAAAGCTCTTAAAGCTTCAGCTTCTTCTACCGTTGTGGTAATGGGTTTTTCAATGAACAGATGCTTTCCGGCTTCAATGACCTTTTTAGCAGTATCAAAATGATATAGGGTAGGCGTTACTACATCCACCATATCGCAGTCGGCGATAAGGGCGTCTAATGAAGGATAGGCTTTGTAGCCAAATTCTTCAGTGATGGCAGCAGCCTGCTTTGGGTCTGCGTCGTAGAATCCCATCAACTCGTATTGATTGGATTCTTGCAATAGTTTTAAATGGATCTTTCCCAGATGCCCAGCACCTGCAACACCGGCTTTAAGCATAGTTTTTGATTGTTGATTTTGACGGCAAACAGAGCAGATTTACAAGCTCCAAAAGCCTTAACAAAAATAGCATTTATTCCCCGAACTACACAGGATAAATCTGCTGTGATTTTTGCAGGAAAGCTTTTTGTTCGTTTTCTTTGTGAGTCTCAAATTAACCGTGAAAGATTCCTTCAAACATCAAGGCAAACGCAAGCAATTGGTCGATGTGATCAAAGCCAAAGGCATTGCCGATCCCGCAGTTTTGGATGCTATTGGCAAGATCCCGAGACATTTGTTTATGGATTCCAGCTTTTTAGATCACGCATATGCGGATAAGGCTTTCCCTATTGCTGCAGATCAGACCATTTCACAACCCTATACTGTAGCGCGTCAAAGTGAGCTTTTGCAAGTCAAGCCAGGAGATAAGATCTTGGAAATAGGCACGGGGAGTGGTTATCAAACCGCTGTGCTTATGGAAATGGGTGCAACGGTCTTTACCATTGAGCGTCAAAATGAACTGTTCAAAAAAGCGCAACTCTTTTTACCCAAATTGGGCTATCGCCCTAAGCGTCTCATCTTTGGAGACGGTTATAAGGGCTTACCAGAATTCGCGCCTTTTAACGGGGTGATCGTTACCGCTGGAGCTCCTTTTGTACCCAAACCACTCATGGCGCAGCTAGCTATTGGTGGGCGCCTAGTGATTCCCGTGGGCGAGAAGGTACAGATCATGACGGTTTACACTCGTGAATCTGAAACTAAATTCGTCAAGAAAGAATACGGCGAGTTCCGCTTTGTACCGCTTTTGGAGGATAAGAATTAAGTTAAGCTTTAAAGTCTGTGATTGAATTTAAGCAACTGAGAGTGGTTTTGATAGTGAATACTATTGTTCAACTTCTATGGTTTACTTATTTAATTTTCAATTTAGAAATAGATACCATTCACACATTTAAGAACCCTTGGTTTTATTCAATAATTGTCATAATGTTTATCGCGCTTTATGGGCTATTTCTATGGTTTATATGGAGATCAGCCATAATGAGTCGCAAATTAAAAAGGCGTGCTACATGGCTTATTTTATTCTTTGGAATCCTAGGTATGTGGATTTGGTTGGGCGAGTATAGGCAATTGCTTAATAGGCACTGATCTTATTATCTCAAACTCTGCAACTCCACTTGCAATTCGGTAAGCATTTGTGCAATGCTGCTTATTTTAAGCTCTTGGGCGTCGTATTCCTGAGTGTTGATGGAACAAGTGAATTCCCAAAGTTCAACGATCTCTGCGGCCGGAACCTCAAAGGCTTCATAGGCTTTATTGTCAGAAATTAAACGAATGCTTCCCTGAGTCTTTAAATTATTCTCCACACGTTTATAGGTGATCCCGTTGTTTAGGGTTACTACCACATAAGTGGTTCCGTTTTTAATGTCGTCCAGGCTTTCCACAAAGCGCGCTACCACATAAGATCCGTCTTTAAGCGGCAGCATGGAATCTCCTTTAATAGGGAAGGCGCGGTGCTTTCCGGTAGGTAAGAAGGGCAGTTTGATCTTTTCCAGCTGTTCTATGTATTCTGGGTCATCATAGCCCAACAAATAACCCGCAGAAGCCTTTACCGGCACTACTTCAATGACGTTCTCGTTGGCCTCATCTACCTGAATGGGGAACAGTACCCGCTGTTGTCCGATCTCAATAAAAGAATGGTCTTGAGCACTGGTCAAGTCGTTCTTGATCAAAATATCCACAGGAATCTTAAAGAAATCAGACAAGGCTACCAGCATGGCAATGGGCGGTTCCGAACGGCCTTCTTCATAAGACCCAATACGCGAACGCGGTACTTGCAGCTCTTCAGCGAACTGTTCTTGAGTGAGTCCGCGGAGCTTGCGCAGGTGTCTGATGTTTTTGTGAATAATTTTATTCATTTACTACAAATATAAGCAATAATTACTACAAATGATAGCTAATTTTGAAATGTGTTTCTCAATACCCATACATACTACAGTTTGCGTTACGGCACTTTTGCTCCGGAACCCTTGTTGGAAGCCGCTTCCAGCCTGGGAATACAGCAAATGGCCTTTACGGATATCAACAGTGTTTCGGCCTGCTTTGACTTGCTTAGATTGGGTCATAAATACGGCATCAGACCGGTAGTTGGTGTGGATTTTAGAAACGGGGCCGAACAGCAGTTCATCGCCTTGGCAAAAAACCAGAAAGGCTTTGCGCAGATCAACCGCTATTTGTCTCATTTTTTGCATGAAGATCTACAGATTCCTGCACGGGCAGCTACACTTAAAGACAGTTTTATAATCTACCCTTTTGCGAGTTTTAAGGGAACCAAATTAGCCGAGCACGAGTTTTTAGGCGTCTGCCCTCAGGATCTGAATCGATTGAAGTTTTCTCCCTGGCTCAAGCGCAAGCACAAGTTGGTGGCCCTCTACACCGTGAGCTTTGCGGGAAAACGCAGTTTCAATACTCACAGGCTGTTGCGGGCCATAGACAACAATACGCTTTTGAGCAAGCTGCCAGAATCTGAACAAGGTCTGGAGACACATATTTTGTGTGCGCCTCAGGCTTTGGAGCAGCAATATGCAGCTTTTCCGTTTTTGTTAGACAATGCCACGGCCTTGCTAGAGGCTTGTCGTTTTGAGTTTGATTTTTCTAACGAGACGCCCAATAACCAAAGGACTTATACCGGCAATGCTGAGCTGGATTTCAGACTGCTCAAAAAATTGACCTATCAAGGCTTGGCCTATCGGTACGAATCCGCAGACGATAAGATCTTGGATCGTATTCAAAAAGAACTGAAAATAGTTCGCGAGATGGGCTTTGTCTCGTATTTCTTGATCAATTGGAAGATCCTAAAATACGCCCGTTCCAAAGGCTATTTCTATGTGGGTCGAGGCAGTGGCGCCAACAGTATAGTAGCTTATTTGCTGCGGATCACAGACGTAGACCCCATTGAGTTGGATCTTTACTTTGAACGATTCATAAATCTGTACCGCAAAAACCCGCCAGATTTTGATATTGATTTCTCTTGGAGTGATCGGGACGATGTGACTCAGTTCATCTTTAAACGTTTCCCGAATTGTGCCTTGCTCACGGTTTATAACACCTTTAAATACAAGGCCGCTGTCCGTGAATTGGGGAAGGTCTTTGGTTTGCCCAAGGCGGAGATCGATCTGCTTTCTGCAGGCAGCTATGTCTTTGAACAATTGGATTCCCTTTCTCGTTTGGTGGTAACCTATAGCAAACGTATTCAAGGCTTTCCCAACTATCTGGGAATCCATGCCGGAGGCATTCTCATCGCAGAAAAGCCCATACATTATTACACGGCTACCTTCATGCCGCCCAAGGGCTTTCCCACCACCCAGTTCGATATGGTAGTGGCAGAAGATATTGGCCTGTATAAGTTTGACATTCTGAGCCAACGCGGTCTGGGAAAGATCAAGGAAACCGTAGGTATTGTAGCTTACAACCGCCCCAAACAAAAGCCCATAGACATTCACGATATCAAAGGTTTTAAAGAGGACGAGCGGATCAAATACCTGCTGCGAAATGCCAAAGCCATTGGGTGTTTCTATGTGGAATCTCCAGCCATGCGGATGCTGCTTAAAAAGCTTCGGGTGGACGACTATTTAGGCTTGGTTGCTGCCAGTTCAGTGATCCGTCCCGGGGTTTCCAAGTCTGGAATGATGCGGGAATACATACTGCGCTACCGTTTCCCAGAAAGGCGTAAGGATGCCCATCCGATTCTACTTGATATCATGCCAGAGACCTACGGAGTTATGGTGTATCAAGAAGACGTGATCAAGGTGGCGCACTATTTTGGCGGTTTGACTTTGGGCGAGGCCGATATGCTGCGCCGCGGGATGTCTGGTAAGTTTCGCTCTCGGGAAGAGTTTGCCAAGGTAAAGGATCAATTCTTTATGAACTGCCGCAATGCCGGTAAACCCGATGCTTTGATTGCAGAGATCTGGCGACAGATAGAGAGTTTTGCCGGTTATGCCTTTGCCAAGGGACACTCCGCTTCTTATGCGGTGGAGAGCTATCAAAGTCTGTATCTCAAAGCTTACTTTCCTTTGGAGTATATGGTGGCGACCATCAACAATTTTGGCGGCTTCTACCGTACAGAATTCTATGTGCATGAGGCGCGTTTGCACGGCGGAATCATTGAGCCGCCCTGCGTGAACACCAGCAAACATGAGACCATCATCAAAGGCAAGCATATTTATTTGGGTTTTATGTTTTTGCACGCTTTTGAGAGCAATACGGCTAAGGTCTTACTGAGTGAGCGCGCAGCTAATGGCCCTTTTAAAAGTCTGGATGATTTTATAGAACGGGTGCCGGTAGGCATGGAGCAGCTCGCCATTTTGATCAAAATAGATGCCTTTCGTTTTACAGGTGTCAATAAGCGAGAATTGCTTTGGGAAGCTCATATGAAGCTGGGCAAAACGGCGGTGGCAGAACCCATGCCTTCACTCTTTAAGGCAGAGAAGGTCAACTATCAAACCCCAGAACTCAGTACCACGGTTTTAGAAGATGCTTTTGATCAGATGGAGCTTTTGGGCTTTCCGCTGTGTTCGCCTTTTTTCTTATTGCTGAATCCGGGTGGGAATACTTTGAGGGCCCGACAACTGATGGCCTACATCAGTAAGACCATAACCATAGAAGGCTATTTGGTGACCACCAAACGCACCAACACCACAGGTGGAAAGGGGATGTTCTTTGGCAACTTCTTAGACCGCGATGGCGATTTTATTGACACCGTACATTTCCCGCCGGTGGCTAAAAGATACCCCTTTAGGGGCAAGGGAATTTACCGGATCACGGGCGTAGTGATGGAAGAATTTGGATGTGTATCGGTAGAGGTGAGTAGGATGGAGCGATTGCCCATCATTGCGGATCCACGTTATGCCGATTCTAAAAAAGGATTGCGAATATGAACAGTGAACGCGCCATAGTACATATGGATCTGGACACCTTTTTTGTGTCCTGTGAACGGCTATTAGATAGCCGATTGGAAGGAAAACCGGTATTGATCGGTGGAACCACAGACCGTGGGGTAGTGGCCTCTTGCAGTTATGAGGCTCGTACCTTTGGAATACATTCGGCCATGCCCATGCGAATGGCCAAACAGCTTTGCCCGGAGGCGATAGTGCTGCGAGGGAACTCTGGAGTCTATTCCAAATTCTCTGATATGGTTACCGATGTGATCAAAGAGAGCGTACCGCTTTATGAGAAGACCTCGGTAGATGAGTTTTATATTGACCTTACGGGAACGGATCGTTTTTTTGGATGTCACAAAATGGCTTCGGAGCTGCGGGATCGGATCATCAAAGAAACGGGCTTGCCCATTTCCTTTGGACTCTCTACCAACAAAACCGTTTCTAAGATCGCTACCGGAGAGGCCAAACCCAACAATAAGATCCGCATAAAAAAGGGCAATGAAAAACCTTTTCTCTCGCCGCTTTCGGTACGGAAGATCCCGATGGTTGGGGAGGTCACCTACCGTTCGCTTTGTGATCTGGGGATCAAGCGGATCCAAACCATTCAGGAGATGCCTTTGGATATGATGGCCAGGGTTTTTGGTAAGAACGGGCAAGTGATCTGGCGCAAGGCCAATGGGATAGACCCTTCGCCAGTGGTGCAATATCACGAGCGAAAATCCATCTCTACAGAACGCACCTTTGACCGAGACACTACAGATCCGCAGAAATTAAAAGGGATATTGACCGCCATGGCAGAAAACCTGATTTATCAACTGCGACGCGGCGATAAGCTTACGGCTTGTGTTACGGTAAAGATTCGCTATTCAGACTTTCAAACCTATACCATGCAAAAGCGCATTCCCTACAGTGCGGCAGATCACAAGATACTGCCGGTAATTATGGAGCTGTACAAAAAGCTCTATCAACGCAGACTTTTGGTGCGTTTAATTGGTGTGCGGTTCAGCCATTTGGTCTCTGGTGGACAACAGATCGACCTGTTTCAAGACAACGATAAGATCATCAACCTCTACCAAGCCATGGACAAGATGCGCGCCCGATATGGAGATCGGGCGGTGATCAAAGCTGCTGGGATGAATGCAAAGAGTATTGGACGCTGGAATCCCTTTACTGGGGAACCGCCGCCGCTATTAGCTAACAGAAGGCAATAGTATTTAGAGAACTTAATCCAAGAAGTCTAAGAACTTCAGGCCAAAGACGAATATGCCGTCATTCACTCCGTTAAGACTGGAACGCACATAATCGATCCGCAGCAAACGATACTTGCCCCAACCGATATTGTCCAAACCAACAGAATACTCGTAATAAGGCTTATTACCCACGGTGCTTAGCACGTGTCCGCCTACTACTAAATTGAAGTTGAGTTGATTCAAACCTGGGATCTTCCCTAAAAGCCAACCGTTAAAATGATGTTCGGCATGGAATTCCATATAAGAATCGTTAGTGCTCAAGGCGTAATAAGGCAGGTTATTGAATACATTGGTATACACCCCGCCATCATTCACGCGGGTTTGATTGCCGTTAAAGTGTTGGAAGTCTACAAAAGAGATATCTTCTCCATTAACAAAGGTTCCCCCTTTTAGGTTGTAGCGGAATCGGCCTTTGTTGCCAATTCTAAAGCTCTGATACAAGCCTGCACTGAATTGATGGAAGTTGTAATTCTCATTAGAAGCCGAGAATCCGCCTTCATAATTCAGCTGAATTCGTGGAAAACGATTGTCACCACCCACATTGAACTTAAAGTCTGGATAGCTCATGTATTTCTGCCCAATGGTAATATAAGCGCTCACCCCAGCCTTGACAATATTGTGTTTGTCAATCGCGGCATTTTCAAAGTCTGTGGGGTCTAGTGGATTGTTGGAGGTATAGGAAACTCCAGAATTCCTAAACCAAACCTGATCGGAATTGTTGAACAGGGGTACCCGTTCTTCATAAGCCAAACGGCTGGTTAAAAATAAACCGTTCACCACTTCTTGGCCGTAGTTTATGGCTCCCGAGCGCAGCTCATAGGCTTTTAGGAAGTTCCGCTCAAAGGCCAAACTGCTTATCGCGTTCACAAAGGGTGATATGGGTTCGCTGCCGTTAAACTGGTCTACAGTGACACCTCCGCTTACACTGAGTCGGGCGCGGTTTTTGGCATTGAATCTATAGGTAGCCCTAGCGTTGAATCGGAAGCGGTCATCATCTATCCCATAATTAAAGCGCGAATTGAAACTCAACCAACGGGTGTAATTCTCATCAAAACCTTTGAAAAAGCTCAAACCAACCTCTGGAGTATAACCTTGAATGGTGTTGAATTGAAAGCTCGGGCCATCATAAGTGACGTTCCAGCGCTCATAGCTGTTTCTATAGGTGTAACCGGTAAGAGGCGCTAAAAGGGAAGGCCTGTTATTGCCGGAGTCAATCGAATCCAAATAGGTTTTGGATTTGCGTAAGGTCTGAATGCTGTCTTTACGCACATAATCAGAGATTTCCTCTGGAGTAAGTGGAACGGGTCTAACTTGATTCCAGTACAAGGAATCCTTTTCATTGGCATTGTCGACAAAGGTGAGTACCTCATTGGTAAAGCTAGCTCTGGTAAAGCCAGGGTCAAAGTTGTAATTGCTGTAAACTGCCGTAAAACGTCCGTCTCCATTCAAACCAAAGAGTCCAAAGCTAAAGTCAATGGTCTGAGAGATCTTCACCCAAAACTCTTTTTGCTTATCATAAGTGAAGTTTTGTTTGAAGACCAATTCTTTGACAAAGGGAATTTGAATGGCCGTTCCTGAGGTAGTTAAATCAATTCCGTAGAACTCCCAATCGTCCTCTACAATGTAGACGTAACCCTGCCAAACGCGGTCTTGGCTGCGTTTAGGAGTCACCAAGATCTTATTGATCAATTTACCATCCTCATAAAAAACACCTTCTAATTTATAGCGATAGTATTCCAAGGCGTTGCTTGCAATAGGCGATACCAACTGCGCATTGATCTCAATGGTGTTGTTGTAAAAGGAGAAGTTCGCATCTCCGGCGCTGTTAAAACTAAAGCCGTTGTCGTTGCCGCTCACTTTAGAAGCGATGATCTTTTCTTTAAAATCCTTGGGTTCTTGATAGGCAATCTCAGAGATGGTCTCAGAAAGATAAATGATTCCCGTACGCGTGGAATCCAAAGCCCCGCCAAAGTCACCAACTTCTTCTCCCATGATCCGCTCAGGGGCTTCAGTAACCTTCCAAAGACCTTTGGAGTAGAAATCTGCGGTATATGCGGAAATGCGTTGACTGTTCTGCTTTCTATTGGCAATAGCAGCTCTGATGATACGGTAAGCCGGGTCTTCACTGGCATCTATCACTACCTCATCCAAACTCAAACTGGTCGCTTCCAAACTCACATCCAGCGTCTGAGATCCTCCTTTGTAGTTCACGGTTTTACTCAAAGTTTCAAAACCCAAATACTGAAACACTAAAGTATAATCTCCAGAATCTGGGAGTTCCAAGACATAATTTCCCAATTCATTAGAAGTGGTGCCCAGATAACTGTCTTGAACAAATATGTTTACAAAGGGAAGGGGTTCTCCGGCTTTGTCAGTTACTCGTCCCTTGATTTGGGCCTGGGATAAGGTGGTGACTAAAAATAGGAGTAGGAGTAGCGGTTTTTGCATGGTCAATGTTTTGAGGCAAATAAAATCAATGGCGCGCTATACACTTCTTAAAAAAGTGTTAGCTAACATAAATTTACCATTAATTGTTAAAGTTCTTCTTGATCCTGCTAAGGTTACGCTTGTTGTCTCTGTCTTTAATGGTATCGCGCTTGTCGTAGAGTTTTTTACCTCGACATAAGGCGATCTCCAATTTGGCAAGCCCACGATCGTTGGTAAATAATAATAGGGGGATGATCGTAAGCCCAGAGTTCTTCACCTCTTTTTCGAGCTTTTTGAGCTCATTTCTGTTTAAAAGGAGCTTGCGCTCACTTTTGGGTTTGTGATTGAAGTGTGTTGCATGCGAATATTCCTCTATGGTCATATTGATCGCAAACAACTCTCCATGGTCATTGAACTCACAGAAACTCTCCGCAATAGAGGCTCGCCCTTCACGAATCGCTTTGATCTCCGTACCAGCCAGAACTATCCCAGCAGTATACCGATCCAAGATCTCGTATTCAAAGCGCGCTTTGCGGTTTTTGATTTGTACTTGTTTCTGTAAACTCATGCGGCAAATTTAACACTAAATCTAATTTCTAAGGGTCTTATCAAAATTTTAAGAGCGGGGAACTGCGGCAGATTGCGTGTTCTGTGTATTTTTGTTTTATGACCACATCAAGAATATTCCTTTTGCTCTGTTTAGTTAGTCTGATGAGTTGCAATCAGGGCGCGAAGAATCAAGAAGAACAACAACCCGATCCCAGAACGGTTAAGCCTAATTTTACTGCCCAACAATTGGTGGACCGCGCCATTGAGTATCACGGAGGTGACAAGTTTGAAAGCGCAGAGATGACTTTTAAATTCAGGGATTACGAGTATCGTTCCCTACAAGAAGGAGGACAGTTTACTTTAGATCGAATTTCATACAACAAGGCCATCGGCAAGATTACGGACCGCGTCACCAATGCGGGTTACACCCAGGTGTTGAATGATGAGTTTGAGATGAATATAGTCGATTCCATGAAGGTGAAATTCACCAATAGCGTAAATTCCGTACACTATTTTGCGCGTTTGCCTTATGGTTTAAATGACGCTGCGGTTCAGAAAAAACTCCTCGGCACGGATTCAATTAAAGGGAAGACTTATCACGAAGTAGAAGTTCGCTTTAAGCAAGAAGGTGGCGGTGTGGATTTTCAGGATGTATTCGTTTACTGGCTTGATACTGAGACCGGTTCTATGGATTATTTAGCTTATTCTTATGAGACCGAGGGCGGAGGAATTCGTTTTAGAGCGGCAACGAATCCCCGAGAGATCAATGGTATCCGCGTTCAAGATTATATCAACTACAAGCCAAAAGGCCTCGATGTAGCCTTAGAAGACCTAGATTACCTCTACGAGCAAGGAAGCCTAATAGAAGTGTCTAAGATCGAATTAGAAAATGTAACTGTACAAATTACAGATGAAGCAAATTAAACTTATTATAACGGCACTAATTACAACGGCCGCAATGGTAAGCTGCCAACAGGTAGAACCCCAACAACAAATTCAGCCCAGAGCTTTATTGGATAGCGCAATAGCCGCCCATGGGGGAGGACACTATGACGGTGCTACCATTAGTTTTGGTTTGAACAATTACGATTTTAAACTCAAGCGAGAAGGTTATACTTATGACTATGAGATGTCTCAAGAAAAAGACGGCGTCCTGCATAAAGTGAATACTTTTAACGGCGGATTAACCTATAAAATAGGTGACAGTCTGGTAGATCAAGGCGGGCGTCAAATGACCTTGATCAGAGAGCGCGTTAATAATGTAGCCTATGACTTTTACATTCCGTATTCGCTTACGGGGAATGATGTGATCTTAGAGTACTTGGGGATGGAGGACATGCGTTTAAAGCCCTATCACAAGCTCAAGGTGAGTTACAAGCAGATTCCAGGAGGCGATCCTGATCACCGAGCTTATATCCTTTGGATCAGTAAAGACACCTATGAAATCGATTTCATTGCTAAACAAAATGATGAAACCAGTGGCAGAAAGCAATTCATGGCTGCTGCGTATAAGCGAAGAGTAAACAGCATGCTCTTTTCAGACTTTGAGCTTTATCAAACAGCAGGTCGCAATAAAGACGTGCGTATTGACTCTTTGGGGATTGCTTATAATACTGGCAATATGCAACGCAAAGCGGTCACTACCTATAGGGATGTGGCGGTAAGTCTTCCAGAAGACTAATTGATCTGTACTATTTGCACAGACACCGTCTCTCCAACTTTGGTCACTATATAAAGGCCGCCGTTATTGTCGTCGGCCATCCAAGGATACTTTTCTTCTCCTAAAACTGCATTGACAAATACGGGTGTGGTATTGCTATGTCCAACAACTAGAACTGTTTTTCCGTCAGTAGCCGCGGCAAAATCTTTATTGTACAGATCCCTTGGGTTATAGGACAATACCTCAAGCCCCTTGGAAGCTGCTGTAGGTGCTGCTGTTTGTTGGGTTCTATTATAATCGGAGCTGTAAACGGCATCAAAATCAACCGTAGAAAAGACTTTGGCCCAATTTTCGGCACGCTCAAGGCCTGCTTGCGTTAAGTCTGGGTTTTTATTGTCTGCGTTGGAGCGGTCCTTTTCTGCGTGTCTAATGCAGTAATAAACGGTTGTGGATTCCTCTTGGGAAGACTGCATCTGTGCACTTAAAGGGCCGCAGAGCGTCAAAAAGAGAATTAAAGAGGCAATAGATTTCATACAGTTTGCTTTACAGCAGTGGAAGGTATAAAATAAAATTGCCTAAAAGAAGCGCTGTGCTTCCTTTAGGCAACCACCAATTCAGGTTCTTTCTTACAACATGCTGACAGAAAGTGAGTAGAATAGTGTTACTAGTGTAACAACCCCAACGTAAACGGCTAAGGCGTGATTGCGTCTAGGTTGTATCTTTTTACTGATTGTAGTTTCCATGATCTTCATTTTTTGGCGTTTCGTTTTTTAATTTGATACACCCATATGACGACCGAGAAAAATCTTTGTTACACCTTTTGCGACCGAAATGTCGAAATTCGCTGCTCAAATGTCGTTTCAGGCAGTGGATTTGCTACTGCTTCGAAAAGATTCATAAATTTTTCAGAATGTTGCTCTTTTTTCTGTGTTAAGAGGTTGAAATGCACAAAGTTACTCCACATGAAGGCTTTGAGATCTCCTTTTTTCAATCCGCTCATCCGCATCTCAACCAGCAACGAATTGTCCGAATATTGCAATAATTGACTGCTTATCTTGACTTCTTCCATGGTAAAGGCAGGTTTGATATAAGCGATCTGTGTACTACCCACAACCCAGCTCTTTCCTTCTTTGCGTCCCATTTCATAAATATCGATCCCGTAATGCTCTATGAGTTGATCCTCGCGGGCGTTGATCATATAGTTGAGGTATTCCGCATTGTTGAGGTGATTAAAAGGATCACAATCTTGAAATCGGATCTTGCTCACACTTTCGAGTACTTTAGGTAATTTCTCCATAATAAAATACCAATCGGTATATTTTTGATTAAAAAAATTAGGTTTCGTAGGTTTTTATCAATTGATCCAAGGCATCTACTGCAGCAACCACATAATTGTGATCGTCCATAGTTTGCATCATAAAAATAGCGCCTTGAATACGGGTATACATGAGTTTGCCAAACTCCATTTGGGCAAATTCTCTTTTGAGGTCTCCCTCAGCAACGGCCAGTTCAACCAGACCCTGAATGTGCTGCTGACTTTTGGTGATCACGCGCTGTACTTGTGCCATAAGTGGACTCTCATTGTGATGGGCATCCACGCCAATATTTAAAATAGGGCAACCGCCTAACTTCCTGCTAAACTGGTAGTAAGAACGGTAAAATTCGGTGATCTTATAGAGTGCTCCCAAAGCGGAATCACTTTCCTGTTGGTGTAAACTGATTTGTTTAAACAGCTCGTTTACGTTGTATTTAAAGGCAGCAATCGCCAAGGCTTCTTTGGATTCAAAGTTGCCGTAAATGGCGCCTTTGGTCAAGCCCGTTGCTTTGGTTAAGTCATTCATGGAAGTAGCCGCATAGCCCTGCTGATTGAAAATAGGAGCTACAGTTTCTACTATGAATTTGGACGTACGTTCTGCCTTGGTAAGCATAATTGCATTGAATTGTAGTACCAAAGATAATAAAAAATACCAAACGGTATATTATATGCAAAAGGAAAGCCCCCCATTTGGGAGGCTTTTAACTTTCAGGTCTGACTAAGAGTTTACCAAATCGTTTTGATTTCTAAAGACCAGTTTGCCGTCAAAGCTATCCAGTAAAATGATACTTTCTGCGGATACTGTTCCGGCTAAGATCTCCTTAGATAGCGCATTGAGCACTTCTCTCTGAATTACTCGTTTTACTGGTCGGGCTCCGAACTGCGGATCAAATCCACGCTCCGCCAAAAAGGCGATGGCCTCATCGGTAGCATCTAAAGTGATGTTTTGCTTGTTGAGCATTTTAATCACTCCTTTGAGCTGTAGTCCCACAATTTGAGCAATATCACTATTAGTAAGTGGGGTGAATAAAATGATGTCGTCAATCCGATTCAAGAACTCTGGTCGCACGGCTTGTTTTAACAGTCCGAGTACATCAACCTTGGCCGCTTCCATAGCGCTGTCCAGATCCTTGATTGCTTCAAATCGCTCCTGAATAATAGTACTACCCATATTGGAGGTCATGATGATAATGGTATTCTTAAAATCAGCAACTCGTCCTTTATTGTCTGTCAAACGGCCTTCATCCAATACTTGTAACAAAATGTTGAAGGTATCGGGATGTGCCTTTTCAATTTCATCCAAAAGGACTACGGAGTAAGGTCTGCGCCTCACAGCTTCTGTGAGCTGTCCGCCTTCATCATAGCCTACATATCCCGGAGGTGCTCCCACCAAACGGCTCACGCTGTGTCTCTCCTGATATTCACTCATGTCTATGCGTGTCATGGCGTTTTCATCATTGAAAAGATACTCGGCCAACGCTTTGGCGAGCTCGGTTTTACCAACTCCTGTGGTTCCCAAGAATAAGAAGGAACCAATCGGCTTTTTAGCATCCTGAAGCCCGGCACGTGAACGTCTAATAGCATCACTTACTGCAGTAATGGCTTCTTGTTGTCCTACCACGCGTTTGTGCAATTCTTGCTCCAATTGCAGCAATTTTTCACGTTCACTTTGCAGCATTTTAGTCACAGGAACTCCCGTCCATTTAGCCACCACTTCTGCGATGTCTTCATGGGTGACCTCTTCTTTGATCAAAGCCGATCCTTGCTGGGCAGCCAATTCAGACTGTTTGATGTCTAAAGCTTCTTGAGCTTCTTTGATCTTTCCATAGCGAAGTTCAGCAACCTTTCCGTAATCGCCCTCACGTTCGGCGCGTTCTGCTTCTAACTTTAAGGCTTCGATTTCAGTTTTGATCTGCTGCACGCTATCGACTACCTCTTTTTCTTGCTTCCATTTGGCGTGGATCTCGTTGCGCTCTTCTTTGAGGTTGGCCAGGTCTGCTCTAAGAATCTTCAGCTTGGCTTCATCCTTTTCGCGTTTAATGGCTTCGATCTCAATCTCCAACTGCATGATCTTACGGTCCAATACATCCAGCTCTTCGGGTTTGGAATTGATCTCCATCCGCAGCTTCGAAGCTGCTTCATCCATAAGGTCAATGGCCTTGTCCGGTAAGAACCTATTGGTGATATAGCGTTGAGAAAGCTCCACAGCACCTATGATGGCGTCGTCTTTGATACGCACCTTGTGGTGATTTTCATATTTCTCTTTGATCCCTCTAAGGATGGAAATTGCACTCTCGGTATCGGGCTCATCTACTTGTACCTTTTGGAATCGACGCTCTAGAGCCTTATCCTTTTCAAAGTACTTTTGGTATTCATCAAGGGTAGTAGCTCCAATGGCGCGCAACTCTCCGCGGGCCAAAGCCGGTTTGAGAATATTGGCTGCATCCATGGCACCTTGACCACCTCCGGCGCCTACCAGGGTGTGAATCTCGTCTATGAACAGCACGATATCGCCGTCACTAGAGGTCACTTCTTTTATGACCGCTTTAAGACGCTCTTCAAACTCCCCTTTGAATTTAGCCCCTGCAATTAAGGCTCCCATATCCAGGCTGTAGATCTGCTTTTGTTGTAAATTCTCAGGTACGTCGCCGTCCACAATGCGGTGAGCAAGGCCTTCAGCTATGGCCGTTTTACCCGTTCCAGGTTCTCCAACCAACATGGGGTTGTTTTTGGTTCGACGGGAGAGGATCTGTAAAATACGTCTGATCTCTTCGTCACGACCAATGACCGGATCCAGTTTACCCTCTTGGGCCAACTGATTGAGGTTTTTGGCATATTTGGCCAAGGAGTTATAGGATTCCTCTGCGGAGGCAGAGGTTACGCGTTCTCCTTTGCGCAGCTCTTCTATGGCGGCTTCTAAAGTTTTAGTGGTCACGCCTTGATCTTTCAAGGCCTGAGCTATGGTGTTTTTGCTCTCAAAAATGGCGAGCATAAGATGTTCTATAGAGACGAACTCATCATCGCGCTTTTTGGCAGTAATGGATGCGTCATTGAGGATCTTGGCAGTTTCTCTGCCGAGCATAATGTCGGCTCCGCTCACCTTGGCTTTTCTCTGTAATTCTTTATCTAGAATCTGCTCCAAGGCTTTGGGATTGACATTGAGCTTTTTAAGCAGGTAAGGCAGTACGTTCTCGTCCACCTCAAGCATGGCCTTAAAAAGGTGCTCGGGCTCAATATGCTGCTGCGACAACTCTTGGGTAAGTTGATGCGCTTGCTGCACGGCCTCCTGCGATTTTATAGTGTAATTATTAAAATTCATTGTCTTTCCTTTGATTTGGATTCGCAACTACAGAATCAAAACTCAGACCAGAGTGAAAAACCGTCAAATTGACGTAAAGTCCTGCGTTTTAGTACGACAGAATGGCAAGATCAGTCTTATAACCGCTATGGAATGCTGATCTAGAACCTTTATTTTTGTGCTATGAATCTGTTTAAAAAAATCTTCAATAGTGAATCGACCCCAAAAGAACCTCAATTTGAGATTCCTTGGATTCCACTAACCGATATCAAACAACTGGATGAGTTGGTTGAACTTTCCAAAACCAAACCCGTATTGATCTTCAAGCATTCCACACGCTGCGGAATTAGCAGTATGACTATGCGCCAGTTCACAGGTTCCTATAAATACGAGGCTGCTCAAATCCAACCTTATTATTTAGACCTATTGTCTTACCGCGACTTGTCAAATGAGATCGCGATTCGATTTCAAGTGCTTCACCAAAGCCCGCAGCTCATTGTGATCAAAAACGGATCAACGGTACACGCTGCTTCCCATTATGAGATCCAAGCTGCTAGTTTAGAGCGATTTATTTAAGGTTCACTGTAACATTTTTTTAGTAGTAAGCTCTGTAGGGTAACACTATCCTTATGAGCAATTATTTTCTAGCCTTCCTATTTTTCATTTCAATTAGCGCCAAAGGGCAAACCTCTGTAGCTGACTTAAATCTTGATTATGGTACCTATGAAGTAGGCTATCGCTATACACAACTAGTAGACAACAGCCGCAGCTACAGTGTAAAAGGAAATTGGACAACGGCAACTATAGCACGTCCTATTCCTTTAAGTATTTGGTATCCAGCGAAGTCAACTGCCGTTTCAACTCCTATGAAGGTAATGGATTATATGCGTGTTCTCAAGTTGGAAGAAGAATGGGAGCACTTACCAGATTCTCTGATCTTGAATTGGTTCTATTATGCGCCTAATGCACAGAACAAAGCCCATCTTTGGGAAGAAGTCAAGGCTGTTAAGGATCAAGCTGAGCTAGAAGGAAAGTACCCAGTAATAGTGTATGCGCCTAGTTATGGTGCGGCCTCAACCGAGAATTTTACCCTTTGTGAGTATTTAGCCAGTCATGGTTATGTGGTTATCGCTAGTCCAAGCCGTGGTGCTTACAACCGCAGTTTCACGGGAGGCACGCTCCTTGATTTGGAAACTCAGGCTCGTGATATTGAGTTTATCGTTGACGCTTTGGATGATTTCAATTATGTCGATACCAGTAGAATTGCAACTATGGGTTTCAGTTTTGGGGGGATTTCTAATGTGCTGGCAAGTATAAGAAACAAGCAGATCAAGGCAAATGTTAGTCTAGACGGAAGTGTAAAATATCAGTTTAAAACATTAGCATCATCTCCTTTTTATCGTCAGGATGAATTCGCTATTCCTTTCATTCATTTTTCTCAAAAGGATATACCTGCAGTGGTTCTGGAGCAAGATGGAATTGATCCTGCCTTGAACACAGATTTTGAATTCTATGATCGTTTGGATAAGGCTCCGGCATATCAATTGAAGATGCTGGATTTGACACATGGTAATTTTAGCAGCTTTGGCGTCTTGTTTGCTAATCGCGATCAGCGACAAGACAAATCAGATCAGCTTATTATGGAGTCTTATAATATTCTTTGCGAGTACAGTCGTCTTTTTTTGGATGCTCATGTAAAGAAGGAAGATGCCACAACTTCAAAGTTTGATGAGATTCTAAAAAGTAGCTCCGTCAGCTTAGAGCGGTTTAGCTATCAAACAAAAGTCAATCAGACTCACAGTATGAGCTTAGCGCAATTCAATGAACTTGCGGCTAAGCAGAATTACTCGGATCTTTTGAATTTATACACAAGCTTAAATCTCGATCAAAAATTTCACCAAGGAGATTTAAACAATTTAGGCCTACATTTATTCTTTAATCCAGAATTCCAGCAATCGGGAATCGCAGTACTCAAGTTTGCTACCGAGTTGTACCCAGAATCTGCTAATCTCTTTGACAGTCTTGGAGAAGCCTATTTCTTATCGAATCAATATCCCGAGGCTACTCGCGCCTTTGAGCGTTCTTTGGTGTTGTATCCAGAGAATGTCAATGCAAAAAATAGACTGAAGGCCATGAAGCAGTAAGTTTTTATAAAGCCGGAAGTAACTTAGTACGGCATTCGCCAAAGCCAATACGTACCTCACTATTCTGGCAATATCCTTTTAGGATCACAGTATCCTGATCTTCAATGAAAGATCGAGTACTGCCGTCTGGCATTTCTAGCGGGTTTTTACCACCCCAAGAAAGTTCTAACATAGAGCCGTAAGAATCTGGGGTAGGGCCAGAGATGGTTCCACTGCCCATCATATCACCACTGACTACATTACAACCGTTCACTGTATGGTGAGCCAATTGCTGTGCCATGTTCCAATACATATATTTGAAGTTGGATGTAGACACCTTGTGTTCATCGCCACCTTCAGGCTGCAGGTAAACCTCTAAGTTAATGTCGTAGCTTTTTGGGCCGGTATATTGTAAATACGGCAATTGCGGTTTCTCTGGTTTTGGGCCTTCCACTTTAAAGGGTTGCAAGGCATCTAAGGTGACGATCCACGGAGAAATACTAGAGGCAAAATTCTTGGCTAAGAACGGCCCTAGAGGCACATATTCCCACTTTTGAATATCGCGTGCACTCCAGTCGTTGAACAACACCAATCCGAAGATATAATCCTCAGCTTCATCCACCGCGATTGGTTCTCCCAAATGATTAGCATCCGTAGTGATAAAGGCCATTTCCAACTCAAAATCCACACGTTTTGAAGGACCAAAAACAGGCGTTTCAGCTCCCGGAGGCATCGTCTGGCCATTTGGTCGTCTAATATTGATGCCGCTCGGAATAATGGAAGAGCTGCGTCCGTGGTAACCCACAGGGATGTGCATCCAGTTCGGTAAAAGCGCCTTGTCCGGATCTCGGAACATACTTCCCACATTGGTGGCGTGTTCCTTGCTGCTATAAAAATCGGTGTAGTCACCTATGCTTACGGGTAATTGCATCTCGATCTCATCCATGGTGAAAATGATCACATCACGATGCTCTGCATTGTCACGAAGTTTAGGATTGCTAGATTCAAACACTTCAGAAATACGATTGCGAACCAATCGCCAAGTCTTTCTACCGTCAGAGATAAAATCGTTCAAACTGTCTTGAAGAAAGATATCGTCCGTCAGATCGATCCCATCAAAATAGCCCAACTGATGCATGGCACCAAGATCAATGGCGTAGTCACCAATGCGCGTTCCAATGGTAATGATATCGTCACGCGTTAAGAAAACTCCAAAAGGAATGTTTTGGATCGGAAAATCCGTTTGCGGTGCATGATCGAGCCAAGTTGTAAGTTCCGGGTTATTTGCTGATAAAGGCATGGTTGATTCTTAATAAAGTGTTGGTAAATCGTCTAATCAAAGATATGATTTTAGATGGTGCAAAAGCATCTAAGTTGTATTTTTGATTTCGTAATTTTTAAGCTGATCAAATGCAACGCGATACCGAGATTTTTTCACTGATTCAAGAAGAAGAACAACGTCAATTAAACGGATTGGAACTCATTGCTTCTGAGAACTTTGCAAGCCCTCAAGTGATGGAGGCTACCGGCTCTGTACTCACCAATAAATACGCAGAAGGTTATCCCGGAAAGCGTTATTACGGAGGTTGTGAAGTAGTGGATAAAGTAGAACGCTTAGCCATTGAACGCGCCAAGGAACTCTTTGGTGCGGAATACGCCAATGTTCAGCCGCACTCAGGATCACAAGCAAACACGGCTGTTTTTGCGGCTTGCTTAAAACCGGGAGATACCTTTATGGGCTTTGATCTGGCGCATGGAGGGCATTTGACCCACGGTTCTCCGGTGAATTTTTCTGGTAAGCTTTACCGCCCTGTATTCTACGGAGTGGATAAAGAGACTGGACTTTTGAATTACGATACCATTTTGGAGATCGCCAAACGTGAGAAACCTAAAATGATCATTGCAGGTGCCAGCGCCTATTCTCGTGAGATCGATTATGCGCGCTTTAGAGAAATTGCTGATGAGGTCGGTGCGCTTTTAATGGCAGACATTGCCCATCCAGCAGGTTTGATCGCTAAAGGCCTTATTGCGGATCCGGTTCCGCATTGCCACGTGATCACTACCACTACCCATAAAACCCTTAGAGGACCGCGTGGGGGACTCATCATGATGGGGAAAGACTTTGAAAATCCTTTTGGGATCACTCTTAAGAACGGAAACTTGAGAAAAATGTCTTCCTTGTTGGACAGCGGAATCTTCCCTGGTAACCAAGGAGGTCCTTTAGAGCACGTGATCGCCGCTAAAGCGATTGCTTTTGGAGAAGCGCTGTCTGATGATTTCTTACACTATATGGTTCAGGTTAAAAAGAATGCCAGTGTTATGGCGCAAGCTTTTGTAGACCGAGGCTATGAAGTGATCTCTGGAGGAACAGATAATCACATGATGCTTATTGATCTGCGCAACAAAGGAATAACCGGAAAGCTTGCAGAAGAGGCTCTTGGACAAGCAGAGATCACTGTAAACAAGAACATGGTTCCATTTGATACGCAGTCTCCTTTTGTAACTTCTGGAATCCGTATTGGAACTCCGGCAATCACTACCCGTGGATTAAAAGAAGGGGATATGGCAGCTATCGTGACGTTGATTGATCGCGTAATTCAAGCTCCAGAAGATACCGCCGAACTTGAAGCTGTTGCAAAGGCTGTAAATGAAATGATGGCCGGACGCCCATTATTTGATGCCTAGGCACTCGGTTCGCTAAGCCTTAATCGTCATCGGGAATTACCGCGCATGCATAAGCTCCAGCATCAAATGGAGCCGTACGGGCTACATTCAGAATGTCAAAAGGTACGATAGGCGTTCCTGAGGTATCTAGGCCATTGGCTCCAGATTCATCCGGAATATTGAGCTCATTTTCAAAAGGCGCCTTGAATAAAGGATCTTCATTCACTACAAGGTTGTTGTAGCGCGCCGTATTGCTGAAGTCATAAAGCGGGTTTTCATCAAACACCCCTTGGGTATCGTTGAAGCGCAATAGGGTATTGGTAAAGCTGAAGTTAAAGGCAGCTTCATCACTCCCTAACAAGCCGAGTTCAATGTTCTCGTTTCCGTAAATGATGCAATTGTTGAAATTCGCCTCAATCAGATCCGTGGTTTGGATCTCGGTTTCACTCACAACGAAGATATTGTCCAGTTGTACTGCTGGGAAGCTTCTAAAGCTGTCATTCCAGTAGTTGACAAAAGTGCAGTGACGGAAGTTGTATCGCCCACCAAAGGTCAAAGCCAAGGCCGATTGCCCTGCATTGTTGATCACTACGTTCTGTCCGTCTACAAAGCCTGTGCGCGCCAAAAGCCCCACATTAGAACTGTTGTAGATCTGTACATTATTCAAATTCAAAGTAGGCGAGGAGGAGCCGTCGTTGCTGTCCATCAAAATCCCTACAGTGGCATTCTTTATAGTTGTATTGGTAAAGGTATGACCGGTACTTCCTTGGGTGAGCCAAATGGCACCCCATTGTCCTGGAACGTCAGAAAAACTAGGTTCCAAACGATCACCTTCAAAAATGACCTCATTTTCAAGGGCCACGGGATCCGAACTCGGAGCTCCGTTTACGATCATGGACGCTGTATTGGCCACAAGGATTCCACTGTTGGCGTGAAAGTGTACACGAGCTCCCGGATTGACCGTCAAAACATCCCCTGCATTAACGGCCGCATAGCCGTAGATCACATAGGGTTTTTCATTGGTGAAGGTCAGCTCCTCGTCCTCCAAAATAAATCCTTCAATCAAAATCGGTTCTCCATCAGCATCCGTGCCTAGATTCAGCGTTTCAACTACGCCATCCGCATCGCGCTCAGGGAAAAGGAAAACCGCGTCTTGAACCAAAGTGACCAGTTCCACATCTTGCTGATTGCCTCCGCTGTCAAATTCAATCTGATCTGTATATAAAAATTGCGTTGCCGTAGCTGAGAATTCGGCGATATCAATAGTGGTCTCAACAAAGACAAAGATGCTGTCTTTGGCTCTGATCACTATATCTTCAAAAGTCTTGCCTGGAATTCCGTCTACATTTAAACGATAAAGCGAACTCTCTCCTTGTCCCAAACGCACCGTTGGGATGTTGATGTCTTCATCTCCTCGGTTGTATACCTTAAGATTATAAGTGCTGGAACCAATATTGGTGAAGACCGTGTCCAAAAAAACGGTGTCTCTAGAAAATTCCAATTGGCCCGTATTGGGTACGGTTTCAAAATCGTTACGACAACTGGAAAGGAGAACAACAAAGCCCAAGATAGTCAGGGCAAGTAAGCTTCGCATAAAGATCTATTTTGTGTAAAAATATAACTTTTTGCATAGCATCTTATTGTGCTGAGCTCCTTATTTGCGTTTTTTCCGCGCTTTGCGTTGCGCCCTTCTTTGCTCTTGCTGTAAACGCTGAAAGGCTACCGTGTTCTCATATCGAGCGCGGTCTCTTTGGAGCTGAGGATTTCCGTTGAAATTGGTTGATGGATTGTAAGACGATCTAAAATCTACGGGTCTGCTGGGTTCATGCCATATGGGGATCCCAACAGTGATGTATTGGTAGAGTTCTTCGATTTCGGTATCCAATTGCATTTCAATGGTCTTTTTCTGCTCCATTACAGTCACTTCTTGAGTCACAAAGCCCACATAGCTCAGCACGAGCTTCTGTCCTTCTATAGCTTCGATCTCAAAGTTTCCGTCAAAGTCTGATTGTATGCCTTTATCTGTTCCTTTTACTAGGATATTGACACCGGGTAATGGCAGGCCTGTATCGTCTAAAACAGTGCCTTTAAACGTAATCACAGCAGTGCTATCTACTGGTTTTTCAACAACAGGCTCCGGAGCGATTCTTCCCAGGATCATTGACTCGCGCTTAATTCCTGTAGCACAAACCACAACTTCGGGCATATGCTGTGGATTGTAAACCAGCGTGAAATTATAAAGGTCCTGGTCTGGGTGTACTTGAATTTCTTCTGTGAGGTGTAGGTAGTACGTAAACCTCAAAGTATGTCCTACACGTGCGCGCAGGCGGTAAGTTCCGTTGCTGTCCGTTTGAATTTGATCGTTGGTCTCAACGATGGTCACGCGTACACCCGGTAAAGGATTCCCGGCAGTGTCTTTAACCACTCCTTTGATGTCTTTATAGTCTTGTTGTTGACTTCCGATGTTTAAGGAAACATAGGATTTAGTGCTTATAGGCAATGGCTCACCCTGGGAATAGGCAGAGGTGCTGGCCAAGATCGCTAAGGGCAAAATAAAACCGGCTGCCAAGGGCGGAATGAGTGAATAGCCTCCGGTGTTGAATTCCATAGGCCGATTGAGTTGATCGTTCCTAAAACGACCACAGAGATTGGAATCACTTTTTAGTGCTTTAACAATGAAGGCGTCGGTCTTATTGGTGAAATCCATAACGGTCTTTTCACAGACTTGACAATGGCGTCCACGCTCTTGTGGGCTCATTTGATTCCAATCTTCATGACAGGGTTCCGGAATTTGAATGCTGATCTTTTTTCCCATGATGCTTTGTTTTATTGCTGATTGTTTTTTCGCGCTTGCTTTTTCTTTTCCCTTTGAATCCTTTCAAAGGCCACCGTATTGGCGTTGCGCGCTTTTTCTGCCTGCAACTTTGGGTTCCCATTAAAGTTCTCTGAATGATTGTACCCGATACGATACCAAGGAATGACACCATCATATTCGATTGTCACAAATTTGGCAACGACCCCCATCACTGATTTTCGCCATTTGCGTTCAAGTGCAACTTCGGCTTGGACTTCTGCAGCCTTAAGAGTTCTTGGTGCAAAGTTTTCTACCTCAAAGATGAGTTCATCAGTAGGGCGGAGGTCGGTTCTAAAGTGACCGTCTGCATCCGTATAAACTGCTGCCTGCGTACCGGCAATAGCAATTTTAGCAAAGGGAATCACGGTACCTTCCGCATCCATTAGAATGCTTTCTACTTTGATGATCTTTGCAGAAAGCAAACTGTCTTTGGCGATGGGTGCTACAAGATCAACCTCAGTGGTGGTTTCATTTAATCCACATACAGCCGCTTTGTTTTCCAATACTTCTGCTACCGTTGTTGTGGTTTCTGTTTTGGTAGAAACAACGGTGAACCCATTAATTGCTCGTATTTCACGTTTATAAGCTTGTGCAACAACAACTACTTCGGGTAAATGCTCAGGGCTGTATTGGAGTGCAAAACTATAGATGTCTTGATGCTCGTGGACTTGAATTTCTTCTGTGAGGTAGAGGTAAGAACTAAAACGCAAAGTATGTCCAACTTGAGCCTTTAGGCGGTAAGTTCCTTTATTATCTGTTTGGATCTGATCGTTGGTTTCTAAAATGGTGACCCTCACTCCGGGCATGGGATTTCCCGCGGTATCGGTAACCACGCCTTTAATGTCTTTATAGGCCTGCTGTTTTTGACTGCCGATGTTTAGCGATACGTAGCTGGAATTGTTCTGATTTGAGTTTTGCTGCTGACTGTAAGCCGATCCTGCCGCGAGCATGGCCAAAGGCAAGATGAAAGATGCTGCTAGCGGAGGCAGAATGGAGTTTCTGCGTACAGAGAGATCAATAGGTCTGTTGAGCTGATCCGGTCTAAATCGTCCGCAGATGTTGTCGTGCTCTTTAAAATATGAGGCGATGAATTTATCGGTGCGTGCCGTGAAGTCGACGACAGTCTTGGCACAGCTGCCGCAATGCCTGCCCAGTCCATTAGGAGACATTTGGTTCCAGTCTTCGTGACAAGGCTCGGGAATCTGAATAGTAATCTTCTTGGCCATAAGGTTGATTTAAGTGTAACTCAAATCACCTGCTTTTCCAAGAGATTTAAAAGATAGAACGAGGGAACGACCCTCCTGAATGAGGGAACAGGACTATTGTACTTCCGCGATAGCGACTTTAAAGAGTTTTTCCCAACGTTTCCCAGTCAAATAAAGGATGTTCTCTTCCCCTTTATAAGCGATTCCGTTGAGTACATTCTCATCTTCAGCTTGAGCATATTGGGTTACTTGTTCTTTTAGGGAACTGGTATTGATTACCCCTTCAACCACTCCAGTTTCTGGGTTGATGATGGCAATGGCGTCCCGCTGCCATACATTGGCGTAGATCTTTCCGTTGATAAACTCGAGCTCGTTGATGTTGTCAATCTTGGCGCTGTGGGTATACACCTCAATATAGTCTTCTTCCATAAGCGTCTCCGGATTGAGAATCCAGATACGAGAACTTCCGTCGCTTTTGTAGATCTTCTCGCCATCATTGCAAAGACCCCAGCCTTGCAGGCTATTTCCGTAATTGAAAAATCCTTGCTTTTTCATGCTGTTTTGATCATAGATCAAACCAATACCGCGTTGCCAGGTAAGTTGGTAGATCTTGTTGTCTTTTACAGTAAGGCCTTCTCCAAACTGATTTCCTGGTAGGGCTACCGAGTTCAGGACCTCTCCCGTTTGGTAATTCACCTTGCGCAAAGTACTCTGGCCGTATTGCCCGGTGCTTTCATATAGGGTGTCTCCAACAAATTCGATCCCTTGCGTAAAGGCTTTTATATCGTGTGGATAGGTCTCCAGGATTTCATACGAATAGCCTTTGGGCGGATTCGCAGCTAAAACAGTAATGGATTTTTGGGTCACAAAACGATCTTCACCACTGTAAACTCGGGCCAAAATCTTGCGCGTGCCAACCTTTCCATCCGCAATAGTAATGGAAGCATTGCCGTCTGTAGAAGCAGCAAAACGTACATCGTCTATAAAGTAGGCTACGGAGTCAACCTGCTTTTGATCGGCGTTGTACAGGCTTACATCCATGCTGCCGTCTGCTTTCATGGTGGCTTTAGCGTCTGAGAAGTTCAAATTGAAACCGTGGGCTTCTTTTATAGTAGGTTCTGCGCAAGCCCCTAACAATAAGGCGGTTGAAATTGGCAGAAAGAGCGTCTTGAAAAAGTTCATTCCAAATTTTTTGGCAAGTTATTTAATTTAGGTCAAAATCAACAGAAACAGATTTTAAATTCAACTTAAAATTCGTTGCAAATATTAAGAATGAGCGTATCTTTGCAGCGGCAAGTCCTACACAACCAGCTCCTGTTGAATCCCCCAGGGTGGGAACACAGCAAGGGTAGACGGTCGTAGCGGTGTGATGTAGGTAGCTTGCCATTTTTTTTTGCCCTTTGGTCAAGGATTTTTCATTTGCTATTTTTGACCGCAACATCTATGAGTAAGGTAGTTTTTATAACAGGAGCGTCGTCGGGTATTGGTAGAGCCATTGGTGAACTATTGCACAGCAAAGGCATGGTGGTTTACGGAACCAGCAGAACCCCGTCCAAAGTAAAAGACTCTCCATTTCCTTTAATCCCTTTAGATGTAAACAAACCCGAGACCATTGAGCAGGCTGTCAACTGGATCCTTGCAGAAAAAGGTCGTATTGACGTTTTGGTCAATAACGCGGGCGTTGGGATCACCGGCCCGCTAGAAGAAACCCCAGACGATCAGATCCACCAAAACTTTGACACCAACTTCTACGGACCTATTCGTGTCATTAAAGCCGTGTTACCCGCCATGCGAGAAGCAGGGCAGGGGCGCGTCATCAATATTACCTCTATTGCGGGTTATATGGGCTTACCTTACCGCGGAATTTATTCTGCTAGTAAGGCTGCTTTGGGAGTCGTAACGGAGACGCTGCGTATGGAGGCTCGCGAATTCGGTATTTCTTTCACTACGGTTGCTCCGGGTGATTTTGCTACCAATATTGCAGCTGGCCGCTATCACGCTCCTTTGAAAGATGATTCTCCCTATTACAAGAACTATAAGGTGTCTCTGGATCTGATGAATGAACACGTTGATGCCGGAGAGGATCCTGTAGCTATGGCAAGCTTCGTCCATAAGCTCATCAACAAAAAGAAGGTAAAGGTGCATTACCGTGTTGGCGCACCGCTACAACGCCTTTCCATAGTGCTTAAACGACTACTGCCTGACACTTGGTACGAGTCCATGCTTAGAAAGCACTACAAGCTCTAGCAGTTATTAACAGTTTTGGTCAATAATTTCTTCCCACTATCCCTTTGCAGCGGGTAGAGGTTGCTTATTTTTGTAACTATAATCACTTCATCAGGAATTTTATGAAATTTTTTATCGATACTGCCAACCTTGATCAGATCCGTGAAGCCCAAGAATTGGGAATCCTTGACGGTGTTACTACCAACCCCTCACTAATGGCCAAAGAAGGCATTACCGGGGAGGCGAACATTCGTCAACACTATGTAGATATTTGTAATATCGTAGACGGAGATGTATCCGCAGAAGTTATTTCTACCAACTATCAAGATATGATAGAAGAGGGGAAAGCGCTTGCGGCCTTGCACGAGCAGATCGTAGTTAAAGTTCCGATGATCAAAGACGGCGTAAAAGCCATCAAATACTTCAGTGATAACGGGATCCGTACCAACTGTACATTAGTATTCTCTGCTGGACAAGCACTTTTGGCAGCTAAGGCTGGAGCTACTTATGTTTCTCCGTTTATCGGACGTTTGGACGATATCTCTACGGACGGTCTTAATTTGATCAACGAGATCCGTTTGATCTATGACAACTACGCTTTTGAAACGCAAATCCTTGCAGCTTCTGTACGTCACACCATGCACGTTATTGATTGCGCTAAGATTGGTGCTGATGTAATGACCGGACCGTTGAAGTCCATTGAAGGATTGCTCAAGCATCCTTTGACTGACATAGGTTTGGAGAAGTTCCTCGCAGATTACCGCAAGGGTAACTAACAGTTTAAAATCTTATTGGAAAGGTGTTCTATTGAGATAGCCTAAAAGCTGAACCTCAAAGTTAGAACCAAAGATGTTCGTGTTGTTTTCTATGATCACACCACGAGCATCGATTATAATTGCCTTATTAGGTGAGTTGAGTACAAGTGCGCGTTCTGCGGTGGACGCGTCATTGAAGCGGTACTCCGTCTTTTCATTGAACGTACGCAGTGCCATGGTCTTTAACCACTTTTCGTGGTTTTGATCTACGCTGATACCAATAAAGTCAAACTCCGGATATTTGGCACGCATTTCTGCAGCCTTCTTGTGGATGCGTTTGTTGTGAGAGGATGAACCAGCAGACCAGAAGAACAAAACAGTAGGTCTGTTTATCAGGCTGTGCAAATCCTTAATGGTGTTGTCTGTAGTGACCACCATTTGGTTAGGCAATGGATTTCCAGGGATCATCTTGTCGCAGGCAGACTGCAACATTTTCATCTCTTTTTGTTGTTTGCCGCTGCTATTCTTGTCCAAGAACAATTTATAGATCTCTCTGCTGCTTTCCTGATCCTTAGAGTTTATCAAATAGCGACGCGTAGTTGCATAGAGCAGATTGTTCTTTAAAGAGTCGTGCGTGATCACACTGTCAATGAGTTGCAGCTTTGCTTTGGTGTGCTCCGGAGAGGTACGGTCAAAACGAGCGGCGTTCATATAGGTCGTGTAGCTCACATTATCTAAATAAGATGTGATGTAGCGGTAATATGGATAATACGTGTACAAATGCGCATCTCCATAGTTTACCTGATTGCGGAACGCATAAAAGTCTGCAGGCAATGAATTTATATTTTCCAAGTGGTTGCTGCCATAATGCGCAAACGGATACAATTCTTTTTTGGAATAGTAGTCAAAGTCGATGCTGGCTTGCGCTACAGTATTGAAACCTGATGAGGTCTCGTATTTTTCTTTGAAACGATTCAAAACCTCTAAACGGATGGTACGCATACTATCTAAAGATGCGCTAAATTCCTCAGGAGACTTTTGATAGAAACTCGGCATGAGTTTTTGCTCCTTTTCGTTGTGCAAGAACATATCGATCAAATAGTTGTTCTTTGCCGCCCCAGTCCCGGAATACGCCAAGGACTCGTCAAAGTCCAAAGTGTTTACTCGAAGCATGATACTGTCTCCCGGTTCAATATAAACCAGTTGATATTCCTTGTGGATAAAACTGTAAAGGCCAGGTACAAGACTGTCAAAACGGTACTTAAAGAAATTATTCTTATCCAGGTAGATGGTATCTACCAAACGAGAGTTCTTGGTCAACAAGACATAGTCGTCCTTGGGGTTGATGATCTCGCCACCAAACCAAGTCGCTGTTTGCTCTTGTTTGTCCGTTTTACAGCCGGTTAAAAGTAAGGGGAGTAACAGGCCTAGGGGATACAAGTATTTTGTAAGAATATGCTCCATATACAAATCCATACAAAAATAAGCTCCTGCTGCAGAGAACAGTGTTAAGCGCTCGTTAAAATAATTGGGTTATAAAACCTTTATAAAGCCCGCATTTATGCCTATTTTTGCGGCGCATTTTAAGACGAGAATCATGCTTTCAGTATCTAATCTTTCTGTTCAATTTGGTAAGCGCGTTCTGTTTGATGAGGTAAACACCACCTTTGTCAATGGTAACTGCTACGGGATCATCGGTGCCAACGGTGCGGGTAAATCTACTTTTTTAAAGATCCTCTCTGGGAAAATGGAACCTACTTCTGGACAGGTTCACTTAGAGCCTGGTAAGCGTATGTCTGTCTTGGAACAGAACCACAACGTCTTTGATGAGCACACGGTTTTGGAGACTGTGATCATGGGAAATAAGCCCCTTTACGAGGTTAAGACGGAGATGGATCAAATTTATGCCAAACCAGATTTTAACGATGCAGACGGAGAACGAGTAGGTGAGTTGCAGGTGATCTTTGAGGAGATGAACGGCTGGAATGCAGACAGCGATGCTGCCGCATTACTTTCTAACTTAGGGATCAAAGAAGAGTTTCACTATACGCCTATGGCAGATATGGATGGGAAACTAAAAGTACGTGTGCTTTTGGCGCAGGCGCTTTTTGGAAATCCGGATGTATTGATCATGGATGAACCTACCAACGACCTGGATTATGAAACCATTTCTTGGTTGGAGAATTTCTTGGCCAATTACGACAACTGTGTGATCGTGGTATCTCACGACCGTCACTTCTTGGATGCGGTATGTACGCACATCAGTGATATTGACTTTGGTAAGATCAATCATTACTCAGGGAATTATACATTCTGGTACGAGTCCAGTCAGCTAGCGGCGCGTCAACGTGCGCAGCAAAACAAAAAGGCAGAAGAGAAAAAGAAGGAACTTCAGGAATTTATTGCGCGTTTTAGCGCGAACGTGGCGAAGTCTAAACAGGCTACCTCTCGTAAAAAGATGATCGACAAACTCAATATTGAAGATATTAAACCGTCTAGTAGACGTTATCCTGCGATCATTTTTGAGCGAGAGCGTGAAGCGGGAGATCAGATCCTAAACATTGAGAATCTATCGGCATCCATTGAAGGAGAAACTCTTTTTACAAATATTGATCTAAACCTCGCTAAAGGAGATAAAGTAGTGGTTTACGCGAAAGACTCTCGTGCGACTTCGGCTTTCTATCAGATCATCAATGGGGAACAAGATGCAGATAGCGGAAAGTATCAGTGGGGAGTGACTACGACTCAAAGCTATTTGCCTGCAGATAATGATGCCTACTTTTCTGAGAAGATCTCTTTGGTAGATTGGTTGCGTCAATGGGCTACTACTGAAGAAGAGCGGGAAGAGGTTTACATTCGTGGATTCCTAGGGAAAATGCTTTTCAGCGGAGAGGAGGCCTTAAAGAATTCTGATGTACTTTCCGGAGGTGAAAAAGTGCGTTGTATGCTAAGTAGAATGATGATGCTCCGCGCCAATGTGGTGATGTTGGATGAGCCTACCAACCACTTGGATCTGGAATCCATTACGGCCTTCAACAACTCGCTTAAGAATTTTAAAGGAACGGTTTTATTCACCACTCATGACCACGAGTTTGCTCAAACCGTAGGTAATCGTGTTATTGAACTGACACCTAAAGGCATCATTGATCGTTACACTACTTTTGACGAGTATATGTCTGATCCGAAGATCAAAGAACTGCGTGAAAAAATGTACGCGGTAAACGCTTAGGCGTTGTAGTATTTGGAATTCCAGATTGCTGTATTGAAGTTCTTTCCGGCAGCAAATCCATAGTATAGGACGACAGCGGCTACAGCCTTGAACATAAAGAGGAACAGCATGACGTATTCCGGCATGCCCACTTCTTTATTGGTGAAAACACCCATAGGTGAGATCGCTGTAAGCAGGATACTTGCCACAAAGATGCTGAAGATCATATTGTCAAAGTTCTTTACAGGCCACACCAAGAGCTTTCTCACCCCGCTGAGGTCATTCCCCCATTTGTGGATCAAATAGTAGTAACCGTTCCCAATAGGGGCAAAGAGTAATGGATCGTCTGCATTCTCTAGCTTAAAGAGTTTGGACGGTGCCATCAGCTTAAAACCGTTCAGTGCGGTATCATGAGTATCTTCTAATTCACGAATCTTACTGATCGCCTCTTCCGGAAACTCACTTTTGAACAAAGCAGCATTCAAGAAACGCAAACGATAGTCTACGCAAATTGATTTTATGGTATCTATATGATAGATGCGATCTGTCTCGAGTTGATCCAGATCAAAGGCGTTCGCATCGCTGGTGGCTCTGCTTCTAAGACGGGTATGGATATCCTGTCTTTGATCCTCGTTTGCCGCTAATATGCCTTGAATTTGATCTAAAATAGATCCTTCTGGAGCATCTTTAGCTCTTCTTTTATTTAGTTCGCGCTCAATATTGGTGCTTAGTCTCATCCGATCAAATTTTTATAATTCTTACAACGAATCAATCAAAATTGTGCTGCACTTTCTAGAGTTCGCTAAAGGATTTTTGAATTAGGTGGGTAAGGTGGTAAATCCTTTTTAGCTTAGCTCATACCCAATTTTTACTCAAAGTTACACGCTAAATGGCTACATTCCAAATGGCTGTATTGTTAAATTTTATTTTTTAGAACGTTGTTTAAGGATATCCTCTATATCTGCCAAAGAATGCCCTTTAACGTTCAACAAAATAAGCAGGTGATAGAGCAAATCTGCTGCTTCATTTTTAAATAAATCGTCATTATTGTCTTTGGCCTCAATGACCAACTCCACGGCTTCTTCACCTACTTTTTGAGCTACCTTGTTGATTCCGCGCTGGACCAAAGCTCGAGTATAGGATTCCGCTTCATCGCTTGCGATCTTTTTGTCAATGGTAGCTTCTAACTGACGCAAAAAGCCCAAAGCGCTATCGTTTGCAAAACAACTTTGAGTTCCGGTGTGACAAGTTGGTCCAGCTGGTTCGCAAAGGAATAGCAAAGCATCTTGATCACAATCGATGAAATGTTCTTTGAGTTCTAGATAATTTTGAGAGCTTTCGCCTTTAGTCCACAAGCGTTCTTTGGAACGGCTGTAAAAGGTGATGCGCTTTTCAGCCAGTGTTTTTTCAAAGGCTTCTGCGTTCATATAGCCTACCATAAGTACTTGGCGTGTGTTGTAATCTTGTATTACTGCAGGCAATAGCCCATCTGCAGATTTGTTGAAATTAGGTGTCATCTTATGGCGATGTTTTTTGTTTTTAAAGCTGATTTTAATTCGGGTACTGGGATCTCTCCGTAGTGAAAGATACTGGCGGCTAGCCCCGCACTCGCCGTAGTCTGCCCAAAGAGCGTTGCAAAGTGTTCTACGGTTCCAGCTCCCCCAGAGGCGATCACTGGGATTTGAACACTGCTTGCTACGGCCTCGGTAATGTCTAAAGCAAAGCCTGCTTTGGTTCCGTCGTTGTTCATAGAAGTCAATAGGATTTCTCCGGCTCCTAGAGCTTCCATTTGTTTTACCCAGTCTAAAGTCTTTATTCCTGTCGGCGTTCTTCCTCCGCTTACAAATACGGTCCAGTCCGGATCTTCAAACTTGGTGTCCACAGCAACAACTACACATTGAGAACCAAATTCTGCTGCTAATTCCTGAACCAATTCCGGGCGTTTTACTGCCGCCGAATTCACACTGACCTTATCGGCCCCAGCTCTAATGAGCGCTTTGGCCTGAGCAACAGAGGTGATCCCTCCGCCCACAGTAAATGGAATGTTGATGTTCGCTGCGATCTCTTCTACCAATTGGATCAGCGTGTCACGAGCTTCAATAGTCGCGGTAATGTCCAAGAATACCAGTTCATCAGCCCCTTGAAGCGCGTACTGTCTGGCAAGCGCAACAGGATCACCAGCATCTTGAATATCAACAAAATTGACTCCTTTAACGGTACGTCCGTTCTTAATATCCAAGCAGGGTATGATGCGTTTCTTTAACATAGTTTCTCTAAGTCTTTTAATGCGATGGTACCTTCATAAATGGCCTTGCCAACAATGGCACCTTCACAACCCATAGCTTGGAGTTGCTCTAATTCTGATAGGGTAGTAACCCCTCCGCTGGCAATTAACTTGATATCTTCTAATTCTAAAAGTTCGCGGTACAATTCAAAGCTTGGCCCTTGTAACATGCCGTCTTTGGCAATATCTGTACAGATCACATATTGCGCGCCTTGTTTTAAGTATTGACTGATAAACTCCGTGACCTCTAAACTAGAAGCCTGCTGCCAGCCGTGAGTAGCGATCATGCGGTCTTTGCAATCCGCTCCAAGAATGAGACGCTCACTGCCGTAACGCTTTAACCAACTGGATAAGAGTTCCGGAGCGCTAACCGCAATACTGCCACCAGTGACTTGTTGGGCTCCGCTTTCAAAGGCAATACGAATGTCTTCGTCGGATTTAACGCCTCCTCCAAAATCAATTTTTAAGGATGTTTTTGTGGCGATACGCTCCAAAACCTTGTGGTTTACTATTTGTTTGCTCTTAGCGCCGTCTAGGTCTACCAAATGCAAATATTGAATACCGTGTGCCTCAAACTCCTTGGCGACCTCCAAAGGATCTTCATTGTAGATGGTCTTTTGGTTGTAATCTCCTTGAGTCAAGCGTACGCATTTACCTTCAATGAGGTCTATGGCTGGTATGATTCTCATACGGCGGGTAATTTTAAAAAGTTGGCCAAGATTTGTTCTCCCACATCTGCTGATTTTTCGGGGTGAAACTGTGTGGCGTAAAAATTTCCTTTAGATAATGCTGCGGAGAAGGGCAAGATATAGTCACAGGCCGCGACAGTATCCGGGCCACTTTCGGCATAAAAGCTGTGAACAAAATATACATCACTATTGGCTTGCACTCCTTCAAACAACGGGCCTTTCAATGCTGTGAGCTCGTTCCAGCCCATATGCGGCACCTTTTCTTTTGGAGGGAAGCGTTTTACAGCCTCTGGGAATATCCCGAGGCATTCGGTATTTCCCTCTTCAGATCGGGCGCAAAAGAGCTGAAGCCCTAAACAGATGCCAAGGGTAGGTTTAATGCGCTCTTTGATCACTTGATCCAAACCGCGTTCCCGCAAATAAGCCATGGCAGAAGATGCTTCACCAACTCCGGGAAGGATCAACTTCTCGGCCTTGCTCAAGACTTCAGGATCATCACTGATCACACAGTCCACTCCCAAGCGTTTTAAGGCGTTTTCTACGGAACGAATATTGCCCGCATTGTATTTTACTATTGCGATCATAAACTTCCTTTAGTGCTTGGAATATCATTAGACCCACTTTTGGAAACCGCCATGCGCAAGGCTCTGGCAAATCCTTTAAAGATCGCTTCAATCTTGTGGTGCTCGTTGTCACCTTCTGCTTTGATATTCAGGTTGCATTGTGCTGTATCGCTAAAGGATTTGAAAAAGTGGAAGAACATTTCCGTCGGCAGATCGCCAACTTTTTCGCGCTTAAATTCAGCATCCCATTCCAGCCAAGGTCGGCCTCCAAAATCAATGGCAACTTGAGTCAAGGCGTCATCCATGGGTAAAAGAAAACCATAACGCATAACGCCCTTCTTACTTCCTAAGGCTTCTTTAAAAGCAGAACCTAAGGCAAGCGCTGTGTCTTCTATGGTGTGGTGTTCATCAATATGCAGATCACCCTGCACGCGAATGTCCAGGTCAAACCCACCGTGCTTGGCAATTTGTTCTAGCATGTGATCGTAGAATCCTAGGCCTGTTTGGATCACACCTTTACCTTTTCCGTCTAGGTTTAAGGCAATACTGATTTGTGTTTCTGAGGTGTTTCGGTTTACCACAGATTTGCGGTCTTGTCCTTTTAAAAAGCGATAAATATCTTCCCAGCTTTTGGTAGTGAGTGCTGCGTCTTCAAAAGGCTCGTCCGCAATGAGAATCCCTTGACTCCCTAAGTTTTGAGCCAACACCACATCAGAAGTTCTGTCGCCAATTACAAAGGACTTTTCCAGATCAAAGTCTCCGTGAATGTATTCCATAAGCATTCCAGTGCCTGGCTTGCGGGTTGGAGCCTTGTCTTCCGGCAGCGTAGGGTCAATATGCACACCGTAAAACTCAATTCCTTCATTAGAGAAGGCTTGCATCACCTTTTTGTGTGCAGGCCAAAAGGTGTCTTCTGGGAAAGAATCTGTTCCCAATCCGTCTTGATTGGTTACCATGACTAAGGTGTAGTCTAATTCTTGATTGATCTTGGCGAGCCACTGAAAAACTCCTGGGTAGAATTCCAGTTTTTCCAAGCTGTCCAATTGATAATCTACAGGCGGTTCAATGACGAGTGTTCCGTCTCGGTCAATAAATAATACTTTTTTGCTCATAAGTTGTTCAATGCGTTGATGAGTATGTCGTTTTCTTTTGGAGTTCCTACTGTGATGCGCAATGAATCTGCGATCACCGAACTTCTGTTTCTGGTTATAATTTGTTGCTCAATAAGTTGCTCGTATAGGGCTGTAGCCTGCGGCACCTTGATTAGAACAAAGTTCGCCTGTGTAGGATACACCTTTTGCACCCAATCCAATTGTCCAAAGTAAATGATCAAGCGTTCTTTTTCTTTCAGGATAGCCGCTTTGCGTTGGGCAAAACCTTCACGATCTGTTAAAGCCTCCAGAGCAGCAGCTTGATTGAGTCCGCTCACGTTGTAGGGCGGTTTGATATTATTCAGCCATCCGATCAAAGCTTCAGAGCTATAAGCGACTCCAACTCGTGCCGCTGCTAAGCCCCATGCTTTACTAAAAGTCTGCGAGACGATCAGATTGTCTAATTCCTCGAGCAAACTGATACAACTCTCTGAATCTGCAAAGTCAATATAGGCTTCATCTACGATAACCAAGCCCTTAGTAGCTCGAGCGATGCTTTTAATGATCGCTTTATCAATCAGGTTACCCGTTGGGTTGTTTGGCGAACAGATAAAGATCAATTTGGGTTGTTCGCTATCAATCGTTTTTAGAGCCGACTCTAGATCGATCTGAAAATCGGCAGTCAATGGGCAATCCAATAATTCAATATTGTTGATAGCTGCAGATACTTTGTACATGCCATAAGTTGGGCTGAATTGCAGTGCTTTGTCAATTCCGGGCCTGCAAAATAGTCTAAAGCACAGATCGATTACCTCGTCGCTACCATTACCCACAAAGATCTGGTTTGAGTCAACATTTCGAAGTTCTGCAAGTTCAGCTTTGAGAGCGCGTTGATAAGGATCGGGATATCTATTTAACGTTCCGTAAGGATTCTCATTGGCGTCTAGAAAAACCCCAGCTTTTCCCGTGTATTCATCACGAGCGCTGGAGTAGGGCTTCAACGCTAAAAGATCAGGTCTAATTACCTCTTTAATTTCCATTCTTCAAAGCATTAAGTCTTACTGTTACTGCATTCTTGTGTGCTTCAAGGCCTTCTGCCTTTGCCATGGTTTCAATTATTGGTCCAAGTTTTTGAATGCCCTGCGCACTGATCTGTTGAAAGGTGACCTTATTGACGAAGCTGTCTAAAGAAACTCCACTATATTGACGGGCATAACCGTTGGTCGGTAAAGTGTGATTGGTGCCGGAGGCATAATCACCTGCGCTTTCTGGAGTGTAATTCCCCATAAAAACGGAACCGGCTACCGTGACCTTTTCTGCCCAATGGTCATCTTCTCTTAAAGCGAGAATGAGGTGTTCCGGAGCGTAATTATTGCTGAATTCCATGCAGGTGTCTAAATCATCAAAAACCAGGGCTTTGCTATTTTTTAGCGCTTCTTTGGCTAAAGCGACTCGCGGGAGTTTTTCTACCTGTTCATTGACGATCACTAAAACATCGCCTATGGTCTTTAGATCATCGCCTACTAAAATAACTTGGCTATCGCTGCCGTGTTCTGCTTGAGAGAGTAGATCTGCAGCGACAAATTCTGGATTGGCATTTTTATCTGCTACTACGAGTACTTCGCTCGGTCCTGCAGGCATGTCAATGGCTAACCCATAGTTAAGACTCATCTCTTTAGCTCGGGTTACGTATTGATTGCCCGGTCCAAAGATCTTATCCACTTTGGAAATCGACTCCGTTCCAAAAGTCATCGCCGCAACAGCCTGTGCACCTCCAACTTTAAAAACCTGCTCTAAGCCCAATAGTTGGCAGCAATAAGCAATCTCAGGGGCAATACTACCTTCTTGATTCGGAGGAGTGCAAACCACAATAGTCTTACAGCCTGCTAATTTGGCCGGAATGGCCAGCATCAGTAGACTAGAGAAAAGTGGCGCGGTTCCACCAGGGACATAAAGTCCTACCCGTTGAATGGGCAGTTGCTTTCTCCAACATGTAACTCCTGGGGTAGTGGTGATCTTTTCTGGAGTGCTGCGTTGTGCTTTGTGAAACTTCTCAATATTTGCTGCAGCTTGCTGAATGGCCTCTTGCAAAGCTGGGGCTACAGTTGCCGCTTGTTGTTCCATTTCTGATGGGGTAACCGATACCTCGTTTAGTTCAGTCTTATCAAATTCAAGTGCATAAGCCAACAATTGAGCGTCACCGTTTTCTTTGACAGCGGACATGATGCTGCCCACGGTGCTGCTTAGATTTTCGCGATCAATACTGGGTCGCTCACAAAGCTTGGCCCAGCGGTTTCTTGGAGGGTTAACATAGACTTTCATTAGCGTACAATTTTATCAATAGGAACTACAAGGATGTCTTCTGCACCGGCAGCTTTGAGCTCTTCAATAACATCCCAGAACTGCGATTCGTCAATAACTGTGTGTAAAGAACTCCAACCTTCTTCAGCCAAAGGAAGAATAGTTGGGCTTTTTAAAACCGGCAACAGCGCGGAGACTGCGTCAATTTTGTCGTTAGGTACATTAAGCAATACGTATTTTGAAGCTTTTCCGCGTAAAACCGCATCCATTCTAAAACTTAGCTTATCCAAGATGGCTTCCTTTTCGGGGCTGAGGTCGGGTGATTTGGCCAAAACGGCTTCGGAGCGCAAGATCACTTGGGTCTCACGCAGGCCATTTTTAAAGAGTGTACTCCCAGAACTCACAATATCACAAACACCGTCTGCCAAGCCTATGTTTGGAGCGATCTCCACAGATCCGGCAATTTGGTGAATGTCTGCTTGTATCCCTTCCGCATCCAAAAAGCGCTTTAGAGTATTGGGGTAGGAGGTTGCAATACGTTTACCATTGAAGTAGCTTAGATCATCTGTGGCCACTGACTTCGGTACCGCAAGGGAAACACGACACTTGGAAAATCCTAGTGGTCGTATCACGCTTACATTCTTTTGTTTTTCGATCAGTAAGTTCTCTCCAACAATGGCAATATCTGCCACACCGTCTTCCAAGTATTTTGGAATATCAGAGTTGCGCAAATACAAGATATCCAAGGGGAAGTTTGCAGCGCGGACCTTGAGTTGATCTTTTCCATTTTGAACGGAAACGCCACAATCTTTTAATAATTCGATGGATTTGTCGTGAAGTCTACCGCTCTTTTGAATCGCAATTTTTAATCTGCTCATTTTTTTAAATAATGGTCTGAGCAATTAGCGGTAAAAAAATACCCGTCTGATTGCTCAGACGGGTTATATGGTTTTAAACAGTTTACAATACCATACTAGCTCGCCTGAAGGCCAGAGTGTGCATGGTGATGATGTAACTGTACTAAATTCATTGTTTCGTTATTGATTGCAAAGTTGAAACCTTTTTTTATTTCAGGCAAGTATATGCTTTGAAAATTAACAAATAATTAAATCCCGCTACTTGGAAGCCCTTTGAATCTTCCGTAGAATTGATATCTTAGCGTAAATTACTTTGCTATGAAAAATTTAATAACAGTGCTCTTGTTAGTCTTGACAGTCAGCCCATTACTTGGGCAAGACTACCAAGCAGGAGTCGCTTCAAAATCCTATCAACTGATAGGGAATGATACCATCTTTCCTACCAAGAGTATTTATGAGAATATCAAAAACACCAGTCAATTTACGGTGCTTACTAAGATCTTTGAGCTGACCAATGCCCAAGAGGAGATCGATAAACTAGGTATGGTGACGGTATTTTTACCAACGGACACTGCTTTTTCTGCCTATGATGAAAAAGCGCTTAAAAAAATGTTGACAGCTTCTAATGCCGATGCCCTAAAGGCAGCATTGATGCGTCACGTCATCATCGGTAGAGTAGATCAAAACAGTCTGCAGCGCAACCTGCAACAAAACGGAGGTTCCGCCTACTTTAGGTCTCCCGCAGATATTGATCCGGAATTTAAATCGGGAGGGAGTCAGATCCAATTGCGGATCCCGCACGCGGCTGCAGCAACAATAACGGCAACTAATTACTATCACAAACTAGGCTTTATCCATGTAGTGGACGCCTTTTTAATAGAACAATGAATTTAAACCAACTGCTAATCACACTGCTTTTATGTTGCTCCGGATGGATGACAGCACAGACCAATTATACTTCTTATTTCACGGGTAATCCAACAGATGCTGAGGTTGTCGGCGATGGGGGAACAGTCCTCATGGGAGGTGCAGGAGAGAACGATCCGGCCATGATTTGGTTTTTAGAGAGAGCCAATGGCGGTGATGTTTTGGTACTTCGTGCCAGTGGAGCAGATGGTTACAACGACTACTTCTACTCGGAGTTAGGGGTATCGGTCAATTCCGTAGAAACCATTGTTTTCAATGATTGGACTGCGGCCAGTGAGCCTTATGTTTTAGACAAAATCAATCGTGCGGAAGCCATATGGTTTGCCGGCGGCAACCAATGGGATTATGTGTCTTTCTGGCGCGGAACCGGCGTCGCTACAGGAATTAATGATGCGATCTCGGAACGAGGCGCAGTTGTTGGAGGCATCAGTGCAGGGATGGCTATTTTAGGCAGTATTTATTTCACAGCGGAAAACGGAACGGTCACTTCTGAAGAGGCCACCGCCAATCCTTATCATCCAAACATAACTTTAAGTGGCGCTCCCTTTTTAGATATTGATTATCTCTCCGGTGTGATCACCGACACCCATTACGATGATCCTGATCGCAGAGCGCGTCACAGTGTTTTTTTAGCCCGTGCAATGGTAGATATGGGGGTGAACGCCCGTGGCATTGCTTGTGATGAATTCACAGCGGTATGTATTGCTCCGGATGGTATTGCGCGCATCTTTGGAGAGTATCCGAGTTTTGATGACAACGTCTATTTCATTCATTCCAACTGTAATTTGGACGTTCCAGGTCCAGAAGTTATGGGCGCATCGAACCCAATTACCTGGTCAAGAGGCGGGGAAGCCCTTTATGCTTACCGCGTAAAGGGAACCGAAACTGGAGAGCATACTTTTGATCTCAACGATTGGCAAACTGCCAGTGGGGGGGAATGGCTCAATTGGAGCATAGAAGAAGGAGTCTTCAACGAAGCTTCGGGTAGCGACCCAGCCTGTAATCCTTTAAGAGTGGATGAGTTCGCTCAGACTAATATTAGCCTCTTTCCAAATCCTGTTCAAGATCAGTTACAATTAAACTCAAACGGTCTAGACATCCAAGAGATCGCAGTGTACAATCAACTGGGTCAGCAAGTGCTTCAAAACGCAGTGAATACTGTGTCAGAACTTCAAGTAAACACAGCTAATTGGTCTACAGGCACCTATTATGTGCGCGTAGAGACAGCAGGCGGTGAAGTGCTGATCAAAAAGATTATTAAGAGGTAAGGCTTAGCGCAACTGGGCTTCGAACTTAGTTTCAAAAGCTTGCTGCAAACGTCCCATGATCTTATCGATCTGCTTGTCCGTTAAGGTCTTGTTCTCATCAGCCAAAGTAAAACTCAAGGCATAGGACTTCTTTCCTTTTGGTAAGGATTTCCCGGTATACACATCAAAGAGTTGTACTTCTTTAAGCAATTTGCGCTCTGTGGCAAAGGCCGCAGCGTGAAGTGCTTCAAAACTTACTCCCTCATCCAGAAGCAAAGCAAAGTCACGCTTTACAGCAGGATACTTGGAAATGGTTTTGAAAAGAATTTCTCCCGTAGACAAGGCCGCTAAAACAGCGTCCCAATTAAAATCGGCATAGAAAACAGGGCTGCTGATGGCAAAGTGCCCCGTGATCTTAGGATGCACAACACCAAGGGCTACCAACTCTGTATCTCCCATTTTTAGGCTGATTCCTTCTGAGAAGATATCTGCGGAGTTCGGCTGTTCGGTGTACTTTGTGAGGCCTAAGCGCTCTAAAATCCCACTAACCACTCCTTTCAAATAGAAGAAGTCAATCTCTGTAGAACCGTTATGCGCCCAGTGGTCCGGATAAACCGTTCCCTCTGCAATAACCGCTAAATGCTTATGTTCAATACGGCTGTCACCTTCTTGGTGATAGGTCTTCCCAAACTCATATAACTTAATGCTACCCGCTTTGCGATTCTTGTTGTAAGCAACGGCTTCAAGCGTGGTGAACAACATGGATTGACGCAATACAGAAAGATCGTTACTCAAAGGGTTGAGCATCGCCACGTTTTGCTTCTCATCCAAAGTTGCTGTTAGACTGATATAATCTGGCTTGGTTAAGGAGTTGGCCAACATCTCATTAAAGCCAATTGCAGTCAGCTGATTGGCCGTGATGTTTTGAATGCGGTAATCTTCAATGCGCTTGTTCTCTGAGATCGAGGCATTGAGTTTTTTGCCAAAGTCAATATTGTTGTAGCCGTAAACGCGCAGCACTTCTTCCACCACATCGGCTTCACGTGTTACGTCGTTGCGGTAAGCAGGAATGGTCATCCCAATACCGGTTTCGGTCACATTATTGATCTTTATGTCCAGAGAGGTCAAAATGGATTTGATGGTCTCTCTTGGTATTTCTTGTCCGATCAAGCGGGCTGCATTGTCAAAGTTCAATACTACTTGATGGTCTTCTATTTTCTTCGGATAGATATCGATCACATCACTGGTGATCTCGCCTCCGGCCAGATCTTTGATCAAGATGGCCGCACGCATCAAGGCGTATTCGGTGATATTCGGGTCAATGCCGCGTTCAAAACGGAAGGAGGCATCTGTGTTTAGTCCGTGTCGCTTTGCGGTCTTACGAACGCTTACAGGGTCAAAATAAGCTGATTCTAAGAAGATGGCCGTAGTTTGATCGGTCACTCCGCTTTCCAGTCCGCCAAAAACACCAGCGATACACATCGGTTTCTCTGCATCACAGATCATTAGATCGTCTTGGTGCAAACTGCGCTCTTCTCCGTCTAGAGTAGTGAATTTAGTTCCAGCTTCAAGGGTCTTAACTTCTACCACACCTCCTTGGATCTTCGCCACATCAAAAGCGTGCAAAGGTTGTCCAAGATCGTGCAGCACATAGTTGGTAATGTCTACTACATTGTTCTTTGGGGTAAGCCCAATGGCCTTTAATCGGTTTTGTAACCACTTTGGTGAAGGAGCTACTTGCAAACCGCTAATAGTTACACCACAGTAGCGCGGTGCGAGTTCATTATTGTCAACTTTTATGTCAATCTTGTTGGAACGATTGTCTACTCTAAAGTTGGTGTTAGAAGGCGTTATGAGTTCAATATTGATCTCTTGTTGTAAAAGTCCAGCGCGAAGGTCACGAGCTGTTCCCCAGTGACTCATCGCGTCCGCTCGGTTCGGTGTAAGGCCAATTTCAAACACATGGTCAATCTCAACGTCAACCACCATATTCATTGGGGTTCCCGGAGTAAGGGCTTCGTCCAAAACCATAATACCGTCATGAGAATCGCCCAGGCCGAGCTCGTCTTCTGCACAGATCATTCCCATACTTACCTCGCCGCGGATCTTTCCTTTTTTGATCTTCCACGGTTTTCCTTCAGCGTCATAAAGGGTAGTACCTACCGTAGCTACAGGTACCTTTTGTCCTTCGTCCACGTTTGGTGCACCACAAACAATTTGCACGGGCTCATCGGTTCCAATATCAACTTTGGTCAGTTTGAGTCTGTCTGCATTAGGGTGTTGACCACATTCCAAAACGTGTCCAACCACAACCCCTTCCAGACCTCCTGGTACGGATTCAAAGCGGTCAATTCCTTCGATCTCAAGTCCGAGATCAGTCAATAAAGCTCCTGTTTTTTCAGGATCCCAATCAATATTGATAAACTGTTTAAGCCAGTTGTAAGATATCTTCATGCCCCTTAGCGCTGTTTAAGCTGCAAAGATAGCATTTACCCGTTGAAGTCATAGCGAATTGAGGCTTTGCTGTGTATTTTTTGTATTTATCCGATGGCTGACTTTAGTTCGTTGAAATTTGTAAGTACTTTTACATCTTTCGACCAATAGCTAAAATTTCAACATTATGCGTTTTTTGCTTCCCTTCTTTTGTGCTTTGATCCTTGTGTCTTGCGGTGATACCGAACCTCAAATAAAAACGGGAGATTGGCGCGCTACTTTAGAATTGGAAGACCAAATATTATTGCCATTCAATCTTGAATTTAAGGCAGATGGGACTGCAGTAATTAGAAATGCAGACGAGCGAATAACCATTACAAACATTAGCATTCAGGGTGATACCGTGACCCTTGCACATCCTGTATTTGCTGGAGTGTTTGAAGGTGTTTTAAGTGATGATATGATTAAAGGCGACTTTGTCATTGCCAATATGGAGCGTTCCATTCCTTTTGAAATGGTCTTCGGAGATGGCGAGCGATTTAAAGAGACAAACACGGCAACTGCTGATGTTTCTGGTACTTGGGAGATTACTTTTATTGAAGACGATTGGAGCACCTATCCGGCACAAGGAGTTTTTGAGCAAAACGACAATAGTGTAACGGGTACTATCCGAACGGAGACTGGAGACTACAGATATTTAGAGGGTGTGGTAGACGGCAGTGATCTCAAACTTTCCACCTTTGACGGAGCGCATTCCTTTCTGTTCACAGCCAAGGTGACGGACAGCACTTTAAAGGCCGGAACCTTTTACAGTGGAAATCACTACAAAGCGGGATTCAACGGAAAATTGAATCCGCAGTATGAATTGACGGATCCTGATTCCTTGACCTTTTTAAAGCCAGGCTATGATCGCTTTAATTTTGCTTTTCCAGACGCCGCAGGCAAGACCTGGACCTTGGATGATCCGCAGTTCAAAGATAAAGTAGTGGTCGTGCAGCTTATGGGAACCTGGTGCCCAAACTGTTTGGATGAAACCGAGTACTTTGCAGATTACATTTCCAGAAACCCAAACTCTGAGGTTGAATTTATTGCTTTGGCCATTGACTTTTCAAAGACTCCGGAACCTGCTTTTAAGGCTATTGATCGATTGAAATCACGTTTTGACTTAAAGTATCCCATTGTTTTGGCGCAGTATGGAACGGATTCTAAAAGTGAGGCCAGCGATAAACTTCCAATGCTCAATGCCGTACTCAGCTATCCGACTACCATCGTTGTGGATAAAAAAGGGGAGGTGCGTAAAATTCACACCGGCTTTAATGGCCCCGCAACGGGAGCGAAGTATACGGAGTTCGTCACTTCTTTTGAGGCTTTCTTGGACGATCTAATCGCTGAGTAACAGACATTAACAATCGTTTGGCTGTTAATTAACAGGTCCCTAACATCCTTGCTTTTGGGATGCCATTACCTTGGTATCAACTAATTAAACAAAAGCAAAATGTCAAAGATCGTTACCCACCTGGTCATTGGGCTTACCTTGTTGCTTATAGGTTCTGCTCAGGCTCAAATTCAAACTCCAAGGGCTGCCAGTCCTCAAGCCACACTCAGTCAAACCATTGGACTTACCGAGATTCATGTAGATTATTCCAGACCCAGCGTACGCGGTCGTGAGATTTATGGCACCCCAATAGCCCACTATGGTTTTCAAAATTTAGGTTTTGGAACTTCAAAAGCTGCACCTTGGCGTGCAGGTGCTAATGAGAACACAAAGATCAGCTTTACTCACGATGTGATCATTGGCGGGGGAGTAGTGCCGGCTGGGACTTATGGTTACTTCATTGCTTTAGAAGAGAACAGACCTGCAACGATCATTCTCTCGAGCAATTCAAGTGCTTGGGGAAGTTTCTTTTACGATCCAAGTGAGGACGTTGCCCGTATCCGCATCACTCCAGAAACTATTACTCATCAAGAAACCTTAGCCTTTGAGTTCAGCGATATCACTGCAAATTCCACTATTTTGAGCCTTAAGTGGGAAAAGATGGCATTTCCGTTAAAGATAGAGGTTCCCGTAGTAGATATAGTACTAGCAGAGGCACGAAAAGCCATGCAAGACCAGCCGGGCTTTAACCGTCAAACCTGGGAACAGGCAGCTGGTTACGCCTTGCAAAACAATACAGATCTAGAAGAAGCCCTCGGGTGGATAGATAACGCTATAGCTGGGAAGTTTTACAGTCAAAAGACCTATGCCAACTTGCAGATTAAAGCACAATTGTTAACCGCCTTAGGGCGTGGAGCAGAGGCAGAGGCTATTATGGCAGATGCCTTGGAGCTGGCCACCGTATTGGAAATGCATCAATACGGCCGTCAACTCATTGCTGCCGGACAAGTGGATAAAGCCATGGAGGTCTTTAAGCGCAATGCAAAAGAAAACCCCAACACTTGGCCTGTTCATTATGGGTTAGCAAGAGGTTATTCCGCTCAAGGGGATTACAAGCAAGCCGCTAAACACTTAGAGAAAGCTTTGGCTAATGCGCCTAATGACGCCAGTAGAGGGAGGGTAGCGGCTAACTTAGAGAAGCTTAAAAACAATCAAGACATCAATTAAATCTTTCTTTATATTTCTCGAAAAGCGCCTGTGGACTTCGGTTTGTAGGCGTTTTTTAATGCTAGGAGATGAAATTCCAAATGTTCCCGTACTTGGCCAATTCAATATAGGTGCGGCGTACCGGCTCATTGAGCGGATGCTCCAAATTAGGGTCATTCTTAAGTAGTTCCATTGCAAAAGAACGCGCCATTGCCAAAATATCGCGGTCTCGCACTACATCGGCTATGCGCAAGTTGAGAATTCCGCTTTGTTGGGTTCCCATCAAATCTCCGGGGCCGCGAAGTTTTAGATCAACCTCTGCTATTTCAAAACCGTCATTAGTGGCACACATGGTCTCTAAACGGGTTTTGGCTTCATTGGAAACCTTTTGCCCGATCATTAGAATACAGAAGGACTGATCGGCACCTCTTCCTACACGTCCACGCAACTGATGGAGTTGAGAAAGTCCAAAGCGTTCAGCACTCTCAATGACCATCACCGAGGCATTGGGGACATTCACTCCAACTTCAATAACTGTAGTGGCGATCATGATCTGAGTTTCCCCTTTGATAAATCGATCCATTTCATAATCCTTGTCCGCAGGTTTCATTTTGCCATGGACAATGGAGATCTGAAATTCAGGCCGTGGGAATGACCTGGAAATGGACTCGTGACCATCCATCAAATCCTTGTAGTCTAAAGCCTCACTTTCTTGGATTAACGGGTACACTATATAGACCTGTCTACCGAGCCTAATTTGGTCCTTTAAAAAGGCGAACATTTTAAGCCTGTTTGCATCACTTCTCAAGACCGTTTTTACGGGCTTTCTTCCAGGGGGTAATTCGTCAATTACGGAGAGGTCCAAATCGCCGTATAAACTCATGGCCAAAGTTCTTGGAATAGGGGTGGCGGTCATCACCAAAATATGAGGAGGGCGTTCGTTCTTTTTCCAGAGTTGAGCGCGTTGCGCAACTCCAAAACGATGCTGCTCATCTATGACAGCAAGCCCTAAATTCTTAAAAACAACCTTCTTTTCCAAAACAGCATGGGTGCCAATTAACAGGTCTAATTCGCCATTTTCGAGCTTTTCGTGGATTTCTTTACGTATTGAAGCTTTAGTTGAACCAGTGAGTAAATAAACACTGATATTGAGTTTTTTACACCAAGGAAGTAACCCATTATAGTGCTGGACTGACAAAATTTCAGTCGGCGCCATTAGACAAGCTTGAAAACCGTTGTCAAGTCCTATTAACATTGACATGAAGGCAACTATGGTCTTTCCGGAACCTACGTCTCCTTGTAATAAACGATTCATTTGGGCATTACTGCCCATGTCGTTGCGAATTTCTTTGATCACTCTTTTTTGAGCTTCGGTCAAATCAAAGGGTAAATGGTCTTTGAAAAAAGTATTGAAATAATCCCCTACCCGTTCAAAGGTGTAGCCTTTGATTTTTTGTTTACGCTGATAATTCTTGCGTAAAAGTTGTAATTGGATATAGAATAATTCTTCAAATTTTAGCCGGTATTGTGCCGCTGCTAGGACCTTCTGATTCTTGGGAAAATGAACTGCAAAAAGAGCCTGTTTTTTAGTGGGTAATTTAAGGTGTTCTAAAAGGGGGGTTGGCAAGCTTTCTTGGAACTCATTTTTGGCTCCTAAAAAGAGCTGTTCAACCATGTTAATTACAGCCCTATTGGTAACCCCTTTTGCGCTCAATTTTTCTGTAGAAGGATAGACGGCTTGCATACCAGATCGGAGCTTTTTTTCGTGTTCGGTAAGCAATTCTAATTCAGGGTGGGGCATGGAAAAGGACTGCTGAAATTTATTGATTCGCCCAAAGGCGACATATTTTTTTCCGAGTTTAAGACGCTCCTTCATCCACTTTTGGCCTCTAAACCAAACCAATTTCATGCTCCCAGTTTCATCCTCAAAAGTTGCTTCCAAGCGGTTGCCTTTTTTCTGAGAAACCGTTTTTAAATGGGTGAGCATTCCTACAATTTGAACTTCCGCTCCAGTGTCTTGTAATTGCCCAATTTTGAAATATTGGGTCCGGTCAATGTACTTTCTTGGGAAAAGATGAAGTAGATCTTGATAGGTGTGTATGCCCAATTCAGAACGCAAGGCGTCGGCCCGATTGGGCCCAACACCCTTCAAGTATGCAATAGGAGTTTGCAGGTAGTTCGCGTTCATTATTTAAAAATAATTGTTTCCCCAGCCACAGCCTACCATTGTTAAAAAGTTCATGGGATTGTTAATGTTTCCTGTCCTAACCGTGGTTTGTTGTGGCTTTTGGTTAATTTGCGGATATGCGAATTTCTCTTTGTATTTTTTTATTGTTGATCTGTTATAGCAGCTACAGTCAACAAAAATCAGTTGTAGATTTTACTCGTATTGCAGCGAATGTGAAACCTGCTGTAAATTCGGCATACATCAGTGTGAACGCACGTATCGAGTTCGATGTTCTAAAGGATACGGATTCCATTTTTATGAATGCGCATGAAATCGAGATTGGATCTTTTAGTAGTGAAGAAAAATTTAATGCTGAGGCTACTAAAGATAAGCTTTGGTTTGTCGGAGACTTCAAAGCAGGGAACAGTTATGCTGCTGATATCTATTATTTAACCGCGCCCCAACAAACGATGTATTTCTTTAACGATCAGGTTTGGACCCAAGGTCAAGGTAAATATACCAGTCATTGGTTGCCGAGTTTAGATGATATGACCGATAAGATCATCTTTGATTTGTATGTAATGCTGAAGGATGAAGACTTTACCGTAATCTCTAATGGGCGTCTTGTTTCCAAGGATACTTTAAATGGAAGCACGCAGTGGGGTTTTGATATGACTCATCCCATGTCGAGTTATTTAGCGATGATTGCCATTGGAAAGTATGAAAAACAAGAGTTGCGCTCAAGTTCTGGAGTACCTCTTGAGAACTATTATTTAAAGGGCGACGAAGCTTACGTAGAGCCTACCTACCGCTACACCAAGGAGATCTTTGATTTTATGGAAGGTAAAATTGGAGTGCCTTATCCATGGCCTAATTACAAACAAGTTCCCGTACGTGATTTCCTCTATGCCGGAATGGAGAATACCACGGCAACGGTGTTTTCCTCTGCTTTTGTGGTGGATAGTATTGGCTTTAACGATAAGAATTATGTGAACGTAAACGCTCATGAATTGGCCCATCAATGGTTTGGCAACTACGTCACAGAGGTCTCTGCTGCGGATCATTGGCTCCATGAGGGCTTTGCCAGTTATTACGCGCTATTGGCGGAACGCGAGCTTTTTGGAGACGATTATTATTACTGGAAGCTCTTTAACACGGCAGAACAGCTGCGCAGTCGTAGTGATACTGGAAAAGGGGAAGCCTTGTCCAATCCCAAGGCAAGCTCGCTCACCTTTTATGAGAAGGGTACTTGGGCTTTAATTGCGTTGGACGAGTTGTTGGGTACTTTCGATTTTGATCGAGTCATAAAAACCTATTTGGAGCGCTTCGCTTTTGATAATGCTACTTTGGATGACTTCTTCGCTGTGGTCACTGAGGTTACAGCTAAGGACATGACCGAATTCCGAAAGCAATGGATTGACCAGACTTCTTTTAAATCTGCCTGGGCGCTGGATTATTTGACACAGTCAGAATTTATCACAGCTTACCTTTCACTAGAAGCTTTACGAACTCAAGATTTAGCCGCTAAACAAAGACAAATCGCTGCTGCTTTAAGCAGTGAGAATGAATACTTGGGGCAGGAGGCCGTCTTCCAACTCTCAGGAGAACCGATGAACCTGAGTTTATCCTTGTATACGGCAGCTTTGGCCGATGAACACGTTTTGGTCCGTCAGGCTGTGGCGCAGAGTTTGGACAATATTCCTCTGGCCATTAAAGGAGATTTTGAAGCTTTGCTGACGGATGATTCCTATGTGACGCAGGAGTTGGCGCTGTATCGTTTGTGGAGTAGTTTTCCGCAGGATAGATCGAGGTATTTAGATCGAATGGCCTCCGCCGTAGGCTTTAAAGAGAAAAATATTAGGCAATTATGGCTCACCCTAGCCATAGTAACTCCGAACTACAAGGAGGCTAAAAAACGCGATTATATCCGAGAACTGATGGAGTACGCCTCAGACACCTATAGTTTTGAGGTACGCGAATTGGCGCTCAACTATTTATCGGAGATTCAGATCATCAATGAACAGGTCCTTAAGTCCATGATTAATGCTTGTGTACATCCCAACTGGAGGTTCCGCAATCAGGCACGCGAACTCCTAAAGCGGCAATTGGACAACCCAATCGCGCTTCAATCCATTCAATCTTTTAGATCTGACTTAACTCAAAAAGAACAAGACTATTTGCAGCGGGTGTTAGAATAATTCAGAAACCTCTTTTCTGATATAGGCCAGTGCCTTTTGAGACGGAGTTACATCGTCCATAAAATTGGTCAATAAATACTGTCGTAAATTGTCCGGGGAGCTGTCTTTCTCATGCATCACCCCTTGGCGAATCACGTGAATGGTCGCATTTTTAGCGGCATTGATCAAATTCCAGCATTCTTGAGAGACATAGATCTGCTGTGAGATATTGTGATCAAATTCCTGCTCAATATTGCGAATCAAGAGGCTTTCGTAGTTCTCTAGGCTGTTTCCGGTAGGTTTGACTCGCGTTAAAAGACGGTTTGGGTCTATGCGCTCTAAGAACAAGGTTAGACGCTCATAGGCTTGCAAACGCATGGGAATGGTGTTCTTTTGTGCTTCTTGTTGAATGAGGTAGCGTCTGCGACCTTCTTCATTGGCCGTGTGACCCTTAAAAAAGTAATAGGCAACGATTCCAACCAAAATGGCGGGCAATAAGTAGGCGACATAACCTAAGACCTGTTCAATTTCCATAGTATTAATTTGATGTTTGGTAGCTTCCTCCCAAATGTATGCAATCTTTTAAAGACTGCATTCCTTCAAAAGGAACGGGCTGTTTTATGTATTTAAAGGTCGATCGCATGTCTTGCGATAAATTCTTGTCGTCCATATTGAGTTCCACGTCTTCCATAGTAAACTGGCAGGGATGCTCATAGCCTGAAGCATGTGTGATCTCAATAAGTTCTTTTCTAAAGGTTTTAAAGTATTGATCCAGTCGATCTGATTTTAAAGGAACGTCAATACCGCGTTGCAACCACTTGGACTGCGTAGCAACCCCACTCGGACAGCGGTTGGTATGGCAGATCTGCGCCTGAATACAACCAATACTCATCATGGCCTCGCGGGCTACATTGATCACATCAACCCCCATAGAAAAGGCCATTGCGGCTTTAGCCGGAAAGCCGAGCTTTCCGCTGCCAACAAATACGATACGCTCCGTCAGACCCGCAGTTTGGAAGAGTTTATAGAGGTCTGCAAAACCGTAGATCCAAGGCAGAGAGACGTGGTCTGCAAAACTAGGAGGTGCTGCTCCGGTTCCACCTTCACCTCCATCAATGGTGATAAAGTCGGGGCCTGTGCCACGTTCCTTCATCTCACGGGCCAATTCCTTCCATTGATCCAATTTTCCAATAGCTGCTTTAATACCTACAGGGAGACCGGTGTTTTGAGCAATATCCTCTATAAAATCCAACAATTCAGGAACTGTTGAAAAAGCAGAGTGGGTAGGAGGAGAGAGTACGTCTTTCCCAATTTCAACCCCACGGATATCCGCGATCTCTTTGGTGATCTTTTTTCCAGGAAGCACGCCTCCTTTTCCGGGCTTGGCTCCTTGAGAGAGTTTGACCTCAATGGCTCTAACGTGTGGGTTGTCTGCAACCAGCTGCTTCATTTTCTCCATTGAAAACGTTCCGTCGGGATCGCGAACGCCAAAGTAACCCGTCCCGAAGTGGAAGACCACGTCGGCGCCTTTACAGTGATACGGAGACAGCCCGCCTTCTCCTGTGTTGTGGTAAGCGTGTGCTTTATGAGCTCCAATATTAAGCGATTCCACGGCCTTCGCTGAGAGCGAACCAAAGCTCATCGCACTAATATTGATCACTGAGCCTGGGCGGAAAGGGCGCTTACGTTTGTTGTAAGCTCCCATCACCTTGGCGCAAGGCAAAAAGCTTTTGTCAGTTTTATTGGGATGATCTTTTCCGATTTTATAGGGGATCATCGCATTGTTGATAAACAAATGATGATAGGCGTAGATATCTCTATCGGTTCCGAAGCCTTCATAATTGTTTTCCTTTTTAGCCGAGGCATAGATCCAACCGCGTTCAATTCGGTTAAACGGGAGCTCCTCCCTGTTGTTAGCGACTAAATACTGCCGCAATTCAGGTCCAATGCTTTCCAGCATATATCGAATATGTCCAATAACCGGGAAGTTGTGACTGATGGTGTGCTTGCGCTGCAAAACATCGCGTAAGGCAATCAAACCTAAAACGATCAAAAGCCACGCCCACCAAGGGATTCCGCCTAAAAAGTCTAAAAAGTCATCCATGAAATTAGTTGTTCAAATAGTCCATACTGAGTTGAATAAAGGCTTTGACGCCCAGTAGCATTCCAGACTCGTCGATTTTAAAATCTGGAGTGTGATGCGGATAGGCTTGCTGCCCACCAGGAGCTTTTCCGCCTAAAAAGAAGTACAGACCAGGAACTTCCTGAGCAAAGAAAGAGAAATCTTCAGCACCAGTTACTGCTTTGGTCTCAATGACATTAGCCGCTCCTGCCGCCTCTTGTAGCGATGGTAGCATCTGCGCCGTTAAGGCAGGATCGTTATATGTGATCGGATAGCCGGTGGCGATCTCTATACTGGCTTCCGCGCGATAAGCCGTAGCAATGGCTGGGACCATTTCTTTCATGCGTTTGTTGATGAAGGCTTGCATGTTTTTATCCAAGGTTCTCAAGGTTCCGACAATTTGCACCTCTTCTGGAATAATATTACTACGTACACCACCTGTGATCTTCCCGATTGAAAGTACTGCCGCTTCTTGGGTCAGCGGAGATTCTCTAGAGATGATGGTTTGCAGTCCATCAATGATCTTCACGGCTGCCATGATCGGGTCCACACCACCCCAAGGTTGTGAACCGTGCGTTTGTTTTCCTTTTACGGTGATCTCAAAACTCTGCGAGGCCGCCATGATTCCTCCAGGCTTATAGGAAATTAAGCCTACTGGTTGCTGAGAGGATATGTGCAATCCAAAGATCGCATCTACATCAGGATTCTTTAAAACTCCTTCTTTTACCATGAGTTCAGCTCCACCTTCTTCTCCTGGAGGTGCGCCTTCTTCCGCTGGCTGAAAGATGAACTTAATGGTTCCTGGGAAGTCGTTATTTTTGGCAAAGATCTCCGCAACTCCCATTAAAATAGCAATATGCGTATCGTGTCCGCAGGCATGCATCACGCCGGTTTCCACCCCTCTAAAAGTTGTGGTTACCGTACTTTTAAAGTCTAAGTCATTGCGCTCTGTAACCGGAAGCGCATCAATATCGGCACGCAGCGCCAAGACTTTTCCTGGTCGATTACCCTTAAGAATTCCTACCACACCAGTAATTGCGATATTTGTCTGAACTTCCATGCCTAAACTTGTGAGGTGTTCTGCAATTTTCTTAGCCGTGTTAAACTCTCTATTGGAGAGCTCCGGATTTTGATGGAAATATCTACGCCATTCAATCACTTTACTTTCTATGGCTGCAATATCTGCATCCAAACTAGCCTGTGAAAAGCTTGGTAAAACGCTCGCGAGAGCCACTAGGGATAGAATTAAGCTACGCATATGATGGTGTTTTAATTGTTGAACTTTAATTGAAATTTATAATGGTATAGCCCTGTTGTTGCAATTGAATCATGGCCGTCATGGTGGAGAGTGCCATTTGAACGCCCGGGATTCGACGGTCATCAGATAAGTTTCGGTGTCCGGCGGTCTGTCCGCAGAGAATGATGTCCACATCGGCAGCCTGTAAGGCCTGAATCAATTCTAAGTTAGGATTGTCTACACCAAATTTTTCTTTGTAGAGGTCATTTCGCAAAAGACTATAACTCGCATTTCCGTGAAATACTGCAGCTACTTGTAACTGGTTTTGCGGTTTACCTGCCCCGACATGCATATTGATAAAACGGGCTACAGTGTTGATATAGCCGCTGAGTTGTCCGGGATCTTCTGGAGCTGCGCTTAAATCAAAAAGCACTTTAAAGGTCTGCGTTGTATCCAAAGGAATGTCGAGCTTGGGTACATTATAGGTACTTCCAAACTCTGAAATGACAACACCTTCAATACGCGTATTCTGAGCTACAGCCAGAGTTAATCCGAACAAAAAGAAGATTAAAAGAGATTTCATTTAGTATGATAGGATGCTTAAATATACGGATATCTCAGAACTCCAAAAAAGGAATCGAGCAGCTGCTAATTCATTCATAAATTACTGCGGATATGTTTATAAATATTGTCTTCTCTCATTTAGAATTTGTCTCGAAATGCCTATTTTCACATTCCTGAAATTAGGACTTCCAAAGCAAGTATTTTGCAAGACTTTTTAAACGAATTGAACGATGCGCAGCGCGCGCCTGTGCTGCAGAAGGACGGAGCTATGATTGTTATTGCAGGCGCTGGGTCTGGAAAGACTCGGGTGCTGACTTTTCGCATTGCTTACCTAATGCAACAAGGTGTAGATCCGTTCAATATTTTAGCTTTGACCTTTACCAATAAGGCGGCTCGTGAAATGAAATCGCGTATTGCAAAGATTGTCGGTGCAAGTGAGGCTAAGAATCTGTGGATGGGAACCTTTCACTCCATCTTTGCAAAGATCTTGCGTTTTGAGGCGGACAAGCTCGGTTATCCATCGAATTTCACTATTTACGATACTCAAGACTCCCAGAGTGTGATCCGAAGCATCATCAAAGAGATGCAGCTGGATAAAGACATATATAAATACAAGCAGGTCTATAACCGCATCAGCAGCTATAAGAACAGCTTGATCACCGTAAAGGCCTATTTTCAGAATCCAGAACTGCAGGAAGCAGATGCCATGGCCAAAATGCCGCGTTTAGGCGAGATCTACAAAGCCTATGTGGACAAATGCTTTAAGGCAGGCGCTATGGACTTTGACGATCTACTCTTGAGGACTAATGAGCTCTTGACACGCTTTCCGGAGGTCTTGGCTAAGTATCAGGATAGATTCCGATACATTTTGGTGGATGAGTACCAAGATACCAACCACAGCCAGTATTTGATCGTTCGGGCCTTGTCCGATCGTTTTCAAAACATCTGCGTCGTAGGAGATGACGCTCAGAGTATCTATGCATTTAGAGGGGCCAACATCAACAATATCCTCAACTTCCAAAAGGATTATGATGACGTAAAAGTGTATCGTTTGGAGCAAAACTATCGATCCACAAAAAATATCGTAGAAGCGGCCAACAGCATCATTGATAAGAATAAGACCAAGCTTGAAAAAACAGTTTGGACAGCCAATGAAGACGGCCCAAAGATCATGGTGAATCGCACCATGACCGATGGGGATGAAGGGCGCTTTGTGGCCAGTTCCATCTTTGAGCAAAAAATGCAGCATCAGTTGGCCAACAGAGATTTTGCCATTCTGTACCGTACCAATGCGCAGTCTCGCGCAATGGAAGATGCCTTGCGTAAAAAAGATATTCCGTATCGTATTTACGGCGGCTTGAGTTTTTACCAGCGCAAAGAGATCAAAGATGTCTTGGCGTATTTGCGTTTGATTCTCAACCCGAAGGATGAGGAATCACTCAAGCGGGTGATCAATTATCCAGCCAGGGGTATTGGACAAACTACCATTGACCGATTGATCGTTGCGGCCAATCACTACAACCGTTCCGTTTTTGAAGTGATGGAAAATATTGAAAAGCTGGAGTTAAAGATCAATCGCGGTACCCAGCAGAAACTTTTGGATTTCTGCGCGATGATCAGAAGCTTTCAAGTTTTGAATGAGTCCTATGACGCATTCCAGATCACTGAGCACGTCACCAAAAAGACCGGTTTGGTACAAGAGCTCAAAAAGGACGGAACTCCTGAAGGAATTGCTCGGATTGAGAACGTAGAGGAATTGCTCAACGGTATTCGTGATTTTGTGGAAGAGCAAAAGGAGTTGGCAGACGCTACGGGCGCTTTGAGTGAATTTATGGAAGATGTTGCCTTAGCCACGGATTTGGATCAGGACAACACCAATGAAGACCGTGTTTCTCTAATGACGGTGCATTTAGCCAAAGGTCTTGAATTTCCATATGTATATATCGTTGGAATGGAGGAGGAGTTGTTTCCTTCGGGAATGAGCATGAACACCCGTGCGGAACTGGAAGAAGAGCGCAGGCTGTTCTATGTGGCCGTGACACGTGCTGAAAAGCAAGCTTATTTGACCTATACGCAATCGCGCTATCGCTGGGGCAAACTGATCGATGCAGAACCCAGTCGTTTTATAGAAGAGATAGACGATCAATACCTGGAGTATTTGACTCCGATCACCGAACATCGCTTTAAACCGCTTATCGATGCCGATATTTTTGGGGAAGTTGATAAAAGTAAGCTCCGTCTACGTAAACCTACCGCAGGGTCTCCACCCAAAGGTCCGTCGCAGCAACAACTTGAAAAATTGCGCAGGTTAAAACCCATGAGTCGAGCCACCTCAAACCCCGGAGCTCATCTGAGCGACTCCGAGGTTCAAGTTGGATCCTTAGTGGAACATATAAAATTTGGTAAAGGCGAAGTCCTTAAACTCGAGGGAGTAGGGGGCGACACCAAAGCTGAGATTCGTTTTGAACACGGCGGACTCAAAAAGCTCCTGCTGCGCTTTGCTAAGCTGAAGCTTCTCTCGTAATTCCGCAGATGTAATTTCTTTAGTTTAGGTAGAGTCTTACACCCTTTTCTATCTGTAGAAATGCCTCGTCCCATTGCTCGTCATTCCATGCATTGGAGTGACCAGCATCAAATTCTTTTAAATGACTGTCTACACCAGCGCGTTGTAGGGCTTCTAGGTAGTTCTCGCCATTAGTTAAAGGCACCTTCTTATCGTCTTGCCCATAGATCAACAGTCGGGGAGAAGTAAAGATGTTGATGTTGTAAATTGGGCTTAGACTTTCTAAGGGATTAGTTCCATAAGCTTCTGGATCAACCAAAAGTTCAAAGAGTAGCTCAAAATTATCAGCTCTGTTGAGGTAAGGGTCCGTAAAGTCTGTTGGACCAGCGATACTGGTCACGAACTTCACTCTGTCCTCAGTATCAAAGACACTGTCATACATTAGGCCGAGGTGTCCACCAGAACTGCGTCCGATGATTCCAAACTCGGGCATAACGTCAAAACTCCCAGAAAGCGCTGTCACATGATCTATGACTTTTCCAATATCATGGAATTGCGTTGGGAATGCAAAGTTGTCTGCACTAGCCAAGGTGTAGTTCATGTTTACAATGGCTACGTTTGGCATGCGCTCCATCATAGAGGATACCATATCGTTTAGATTCAGTTTGTCACCGTGCATCCAGCTGCCCCCATGCAACAAGATCAAGACTTTTGTCTTGCGTTGATCTCTGTTGATCGGTAAGTAAATGTCGTAACGTTGGTGTTCATTGTCGCCATAACTAATGTCACTAAACATTACTGATCGTTCATCATAAGCTGCTGAATTTTCAATGTCGGCGATACTGATTTCCTCATAGCCTTTGAAGCTCGAGTTGATGGGTGCATACCCAGTTAAAAGTAAAATTGCGGTAAGAACATACAGGATCGGGGTTTTGTAATTGAACATATGTAGGTTCTTTAGATTAGGTAGATCTAAAATAGTATTATTCCTACATAAAGACGTTTAAATGCATATTAAATCGGTAAAATGCATAAAATATTAACATTTTAACAAAAATGCGTTAAAATATTACGGAATTACCGGAAGGTGTTCCAGTATGTATGCGACCAATTGCTGCTGTAGATTCTCATAATTCTCTGGACTCCAGTCATCTCCGTGTCCTCCATCGTAAATAGTGAAGCTGTGAGAAATACTGGCATCAGCTAATGCAGCTTCTAAATTGGTTCCATTACTTATAGGAACCAGTGGATCTTCATTTCCATAGAACATAATGGTTGGTGCGCTGCTTGCGTTCACTTGAAACACTGGAGACGTGGCAACTGCGTAATCCGTATCCGCAGCATAAGCAGATTCATCTACTAAGAAATCAAAGAGTATTTGGTATTCTGGATTTTCGCTGTAGAACGGATCGGTAAAATCTGTTGGACCAACTATACTGCAGACCATCTTTACCCAATCTTCATCATCATAGACATAATCCATCATTAAGGATAGATGAGCACCAGCGCTGGTACCTATCAAAGCAAACTCAGGCACTATTTGCAGCTCATTGGCTTGTGCTTTGATCTGTGCTAAAGCTGCCTTAACATCTAAAAATTGATTCGGGAAGGCCGGATTCTCTAGATCCGCCAGTTTATAATTTAAATTGACAATGGCGTATTGGGGAAGTTCAGTTTGAATGAGATCAATAAAGGGAGTCATATCCTCCTTATCACCAGAAACCCAACCGCCACCGTGCACTAAAACGATCACTTTAGTGGTTAGCGCAGTTCGTCCGGCAGGTAGATACAGATCGTATCGCTGTAAGGGATCTGCACCATAACTCACTTCCAGCTGCACAGAAGCTTCTAGAGGAAGCTCAATGGTTACTTCGTCATCTGTGCTGGTATCATTGGTTTGTTCATCAGAAGAACACGCCCATAAAAGCAATAGGGCTAAAAGAAAGGGTATGTAGTTTTTCAAGCGCATTTTTTCTATACAGGAGGCGAATTAAATTCTGACTGTTTAATAAAAGACGCCCGATTTAAGAATTTATTACACTTTTATTAAGATTTTTTTTAGTTGGCTGCTGATTTTTTTTGCTGTAACTTTAATTCAAGACTAATAAAATGGCCACTTTTTTAAAGATATATCCAGAAAATCCAAACCCCAAGCATGTCGCTCAAGCAGTAGATATTATACGTCAGGGCGGTTTGGTGATCTACCCGTCGGATACCGTTTACGCCTTGGGGTGTGATATAAATAATAAGTCGGCCTTAGAAAAGGTGGCTCGAATAAAAGGAGTTAAACTGGAAAAAGCCAATTTCTCTTTTGTGTGCAAGGACCTATCGCACCTTTCTGATTTTGTCAAGCAGATCGATACCAGTACGTTTAAATTACTCAAACGCGCGTTACCTGGTCCATACACTTTTATCTTGCCTGCGGGTAACAATTTACCGTCTGCCTTCAAGAAAAAGAAAGAGGTGGGGATTCGGGTGCCTGATAACTCGATAGCGCAGGCGCTGATCGATCAATTGGGCAATCCCATAATTTCAACTTCTATTCGCGATGAAGACGAGATCATTGAATACACTACAGATCCGGAACTCATTTATGAAAAGTGGCAGGACCAAGTAGATCTGGTTATTGATGGTGGCTACGGAGGCAACGTGGCCAGTACCATTATAGATCTGACCTCTGGAGAGCCCGAGCTCATTCGAGAAGGTAAGGGAAGTCTAGAGATTTAGAATTGGAAGTAAATAAACTGCTCGCCAGTTCCTTGAGCGATACAGATCAGAAACACCATTACGGCCCAAAATATCCCTAAAACGTAAGGATTCTGCTTGCTTGCCATCTCCTTAACGCTGCTGTTTCTCATGATCCAATGACAAACAAAAAGGCCTAGTATGACCATTCCCACTTTAAAGATCTCAAAGTAATTCAGCAGCTCTTTTCCTTCGGCATCCATAAAGAACATGGAGGCCAATAACTGTTTTGCAGTACTGAATTCCCTCGCCCTAAAGAACACCCAACTAATATTTACGCAGAAATAGGTGAGTAGTGCCAGCGCAATGCCAGTAGCAGTGTTGATCTTAATGGATATAAATTTTTTGAGGATGCGTTCTATGACCAAATACAGCCCGTGGAGTGCTCCCCAAATCACAAAGGTCCAGGCGGCTCCGTGCCAGAGGCCTCCTAAGAGCATGGTGAGCATTAAGGCTACGTACATGCGTGTGATTCCGTGTCTGTTGCCGCCTAAAGGAATGTATAAATAATCTCTAAGCCAACTCGAGAGTGAGATGTGCCAGCGTCTCCACAGATCGGAAAACCCAATTGAGGCGTAGGGATATCGGAAGTTATCGGGCAAAATGATTCCCAACATCAAGGCGATACCTATGGCACAGGTGGAATAACCAGCAAAGTCAAAGAAGATCTGTCCGGAGAATGCTAAGGTTCCTGCCCAAGCATCTATGGTGGTCAAAAGTTCCTTTTGCTCAAAGACATAATCTGCCGTGCCAGACAGCAAGCTGTCTGCCAATACCACTTTTTGAAACAAGCCCAAGGTCAATAAAAAGCCGCCCCAATAGAACTGCTCTGCGGTGGCGCGTTTTTCTTCATAGAATTGAGTTATCAAGTTTTTAGCTCGTACAATGGGTCCTGCCACCAGCTGCGGGAAGAAAGTCACGTAGAGCGCAAAGTCTAAAAAAGTTCTGGCGGGTTCTGTATCCCTTTTATATACGTCTATGGTATACGACATGGTCTGAAACGTATAAAAAGATATTCCCATAGGTAGAATGATGTCCATGGGCTGCGCCTGAAACTCCATTCCTAGGGCATTGACCAAACTCACAAAGTTCTCTAAAAGGAAATCTCCGTATTTAAAGAATGCCAGAAAGCCCAGGTTTACGCACAAGCTCAGCATCAGCCAGGCTTTGCGCTTGCCGGCTGCCATGTTGGGTTTAAAGAGTTGTTTGGCAGCGGTCCAATCCACAACTGTAGAGATCCACAAAAGGATAACCAAGGGAGGATTCCAGAATCCGTAAAAGACATAACTGGCCAAAAGCAACATGCGCTTTTTGTTGGTCCAGTTTAAAAAGTTCGAATAATACAAGGCCAATACCACAGCCAGGAACACAAAGAAAGTCAGTGAGTTGAATAACATGGCTGTTTATTTATTGGTTTGTAATACGCCGTCAGCGATCATTTGATCTACTAAGGCTGCGGTGAATATATCGGCGTCTGGCCCACTTAAATGCGACCATTCTGGGCAGTCAAAGCCACTGAGCGCGGGATAATCCTCAAAGTGATACCCCGGTGCTTTGGTTTTGATGACCAAAGAATCCCAGGCGATAGTTCTGGGTAGGCGTTCGTTTTCTTGCAACCTAACTGGACCTGTAGAAGGAGATCTCAATAAGATTACCTTTCCACCGCGAGCGGTGAATTTCTCAAGATCTTTTAAAAAGAAGTTTGTGGTTCCATTGATATCCGGCGGACGAGTAGCGTCCCCTTTCATTATGGCTGCCCAAAAGTTCTTAATGGTTCTAGCGTTAGCCGTGTCTGTAGCGCAAAGCTGGGTCATTCGCAAATTTCTATCGGCTTCTATGTCTCCAAAATTTCCAGTTGTGGGGAAGCTGTCTATGGCGCGAGTCCCCCAAGTTTGACGATCTACAATGGCCTTGAGATCGACACTGTCATCACCACTTTCTTCTTCCGCAGAGATAAAATAGAACGACTTTTGAAGCGGCATGGATAACCAGTGATTACTGCGTTGCGCATAGGTTCTCTTGTGGTAATGATCTACCCGTGATTGCGGCCATTCCCAAGGCATGGCTTTAGGGAAGGTTGTCGAGAAGAACAAGCCCGGAGATACTCCAACCAGTATGGTACCATTGAAATCTGTATTGTTTACCAAATCGTGGAACACGGGAAGTGGGGAGGAGCCTACATTGGCCAATTGCAAGGGTCGGCGCCCTATTTTTTGTTCCCAAACGTCTAGTTGAACATTAAAAAGTACTCTGGAAGAGCCTGTGAGAATTACATCGTCTTGAGTGAGGTCTTGAACTCTGTGGCGTTGCACCGCCCACAAGTCCTGATTATCGTCAATCACCATGACACTTTTCATGGTGCTTCTAAGGTATATCTCCCAGGCGGCAAGAAAGATCAAGGCCAAAGAAACAGCTAGAAGAAATGATTTCTTCAAATTCATAATTGTTTGATTAGTCTATATTGCCAAACAACCGAAGCGCGATCATTTTGAAATAACAAAGTTTGGGGGAACACCTGGCAACAGCCAGATATGAGTGAGTTTTGGTTAGTTAGCGATTTAAATATACTAAAAATCAGCAATTTGCATTAGCGGTTGTGAAAGTCACGATCCTTAACCGCTGTCCCCTCAGGAACCATATAGTCTACGATGGTTCGCTCCTTATTTCCAAACTGCTTGTGCTTGTAAGAAATTACCAAGGAATCGGGATTGAGGGTGATAATCCTGAAGTATTTATAGTCTTCTTCAATTCCCATCAGTTCGGGTAATTGCACGCTTTCCCATTTTACAAAACTGCCGTTATCATTTTGAAAGGCTTTCCAACGCCCTTTCAGGGTGGGGCCACAACTGCTACTGCTGCCGTTGTTGTCACTAAACAGGCTATCGCGTCTATAGGTAATTCTATAACGTAGAAAACAATCTCCCATATTCATTCGGTGTCCGCCGTTATAGCGACTGGCCAGCATCCAGGTTTTGGCAGAATCTCCTGCGATAAGAGCATCCGCATTAGCGGGTAGGCTCAGTTTTACAGGGCCTTCTTCCCCGCAACTCAGCAATACTATAGCTAAAAGTGCTACGGTGACAAATTTGATCAAACGCATACTAAGCAAGCATCTTTTTAAGCATGACGATCTGCCCCAAATGATAATGGGTATGCTCTACTAATCCTGAAAAGTTGCGGTAATACGTTCCGTATTTGGGATCGACAAAATCGGCACCCAGTTTTTCATCAGGGAATTCTTCCATAAGCGCTGCCAAGGTTTCTCCCTGCTGCAAAGAATTCTGGATCATAGCTTGCCATTCGACTTCTGTATTCAATGGTGGATGATCAAAACTCAAAGCATCCTTACCGTTGAGTGGACCTCCTTTCATTACAGGTATCACCACCTCGTAGAAGTAATTGATATGAAACACCAAAGTGGCAATAGTATTGTACCCTTCCTTTTCTTGAAGTGCTAGGGCAAGATCAACGTCCGCAAGGGTGTCTTTGATATTTACAGCAGTCCAATTACCACCAGTATGTACTTGACGGATCTGGTTGGCCAGATTTTTAGCAATAGGATTCCCCACGACTTATTGATTTAAGTAGGCTGAATACATCCAAACCAGTTTTTCCTGTTCGCGGATATAATCGCTCATTAAAGCATTGGTTCCTTCATCTTCTGAATCTCCTGACATGCTTAGTAGTTCACGTTCTAACGGAAGTAAAACCTCATAGCCTGCCAGCACTGCTTTAAGCGCCTCAGCACCGTCTGAAACACTTTTAGCTTCCGGAATCTTTGCCACCTTTAGAAAATCTGTATAGGTATGCAAAGGGGCAAAGCCTAAGGTGAGGATGCGTTCCGCGATCTCGTCGATCTTGATCAACGAATCGTTGTAGAGTTCTTCAAATTTGAGGTGTAACTCAAAAAACTTATCGCCTTTAATGTTCCAATGAAACCCGCGGGAGTTCATGTAGAAGACCTGATAGTTGGCCAAAAGTTCGTTGAGTTTATTAGCGGTTTCTTCTGATGCAGCTCTGTTTAAGCCTATGCGCGTGGTTTTCATAGTAGTGTAATTATTGACTTAAAGATACTTTAAATTTTGTGATCGAAGCGGAATTTAAGTCGTTCAATAAACATAAACATCACTTATTCATCTCACAAAAAACATAAATAAAAATAAATGAAAATCATTTCTCAACTTTGCATAAATCAAATGAACAACTATGCAAAATCAATTGCTAAATAAGAACAGTATTGCCCTTCAAACAACTACTCGTACACGGGTTGCAGTCGCTAAGGGAGACGGCATTGGGCCAGAGATCATGGATGCGACATTAAAGATCATGGAGGCCGCCGGAGCCCAGATCGATGTGGATTTCATTGAGATCGGAGAGCAGCAATATCTGTCTGGGAATACTTCGGGAATTTCCCCTCAAGCTTGGGCAGCTATCAAAAACAATAAGATCATCCTTAAGGCACCCATCACTACGCCACAGGGTAAAGGTTACAAGAGTCTCAATGTGACATTGAGAAAATCTTTGGGCCTTTTCGCCAATGTGCGTCCCGTGACTGCCTTACACCCCTATATACATACACCTTATCCGGAGATGGATGTGATGATCATTCGTGAGAATGAAGAAGACCTTTACGCAGGTATAGAGCACCAACAAACCGATGATGTGGTACAGTGTTTAAAACTGATCACCCGTCCGGGTTGTGAGCGCATCATTCGATACGCTTTTGAGTACGCTAAGGCATACGGTCGCAAAAAAGTGACCTGTATGGTCAAAGACAATATCATGAAGTTGACAGACGGTTTGTTCCACCGGGTATTTAAAGAGATCGCTGAGGAGTACCCTCAGATTGAAAGCAATTCGCAGATCATTGATATCGGATCTGCACGTTTGGCAGCACGTCCGGAGCAGTATGACGTAATTGTGACAGCCAACCTTTACGGAGATATCATTTCTGATATCGCTGCGGAGATCGCTGGTTCTGTTGGAATGGCAGGATCTGCTAACGTTGGGACCGCGGTAGCCATGTTTGAAGCCATTCACGGTTCTGCACCAGATATCGCAGGGAAGAAAATTGCTAACCCATCAGGCTTGATCAACGGTGCGGTGCTTATGCTCGCGCACCTGGGTCAAACCGAAGTTGCCGATAACATAAAGAACGCACTCTTGGCTACTATTGAAGCCGGAATTCACACTGCAGATATTTACAACGAAGGAACTTCAGCGCGTTTGGTTAACACCAGTGAATTTGCTGAAGCTGTGATCGCCAGATTGGGAGAAACACCAAAATCTTTAAAAGTGAGCAAGCTTTCTGAAGGAGCTGGAACCATTCAAATTCCTGAGTATGTGCGCAAGACTCGTAAAAAGGAATTGGTTGGTGTTGATGTTTTCATCGATTGGAAAGGAGAGGACCCCAACCAGATCGGCGATGCTTTGGCGGCCATTGATGCCTTCAAGCTCAAATTAAAAATGATCACTAACCGCGGGGTAAAAGTATACCCTAAAGGGTTGAAAGAGACTTATAAAACTGATCACTGGAGATGCCGTTTTGTGGCCATGGATGCCACAACTGATGGAACTCCAGTGTATCAACCGGTAGACTATGAGCAAGTGGTAGCGCTCTTGTCTAAACTGCACGCCCAAGGTTTTGATGTTATCAAAACAGAGAACCTATATGAATTCGATGGTACACGCGGATTCTCACTAGGTCAGGGAGAGTAGTGTTTCATTTCCACAGTTAATTGTTTAGTTAGTTGATGCAAAACCTCCGCTCAATCCTTTATGAGCGGGGGTTTTCACGTTATAGGGTGTTTAAGAAATCTACCAGGTCAGTCTCTTTGTCCAAGGCCAATTTTTGTTTGAGTCGGTACTTGGATTTCAGCACACTGTCTGGCAATACATTCAGCATAGAAGCAATTTCCTTAGTGCTTAGACGCATCCGAAGAAAGGAAGCCAAGCGCATTTCTTTTTCCGTGATGGAATCGTTGATCTGTTTGATCTTGTCATCAAAATTGTTGTGTACTTCAGAGAAGTATGATTTAAAGACTTCCCAATCCTTGTCTTCCGCGCGTTCTTTTTTGAGTAGTAAGATCAGCCTTCGGAATTCAATTTTAAAGAGTTCTGGAGAGCTTTTGATCTTCTCTAAGTTTTCTTTGAGTTCCTGAATAAAGGTGCTCTTTTGCACCAAATGCAAGGTCTGACTGGCCAGTTCCTTCTTTTTAAATTCGATTTCTTGACGCAGTATGGCTTCCTGTTTCTCGCGTTCGATTTTATTTTTGCGCATGCGCTGTCTGAGTCCGAAGATCACCAAAAGACCAATGATCACTGCAGCCGCTAGGCCTAAACCGTAGAGCAATTTGGCCAACTTATCAGATTCCGCTTGAGCATCTAGAGCAATGATCTCTTGTTCCTGTAAGGTCAAACGCGCTTCTTTTTTCTCCAGATCAAACTGCGCCCGCAGGTTTTCAATATTGTCTGAGGTCTCTGTATTGATGATAGAATCACTTAAAACCTTAAAGTTCTTGTGGTGCTCTAAAGCCTTGACGTAATTACCGAGTTGCTCGTAAGCCTGACTCTTTACCCGTTGGGATACTCTTTGGAAGGAGATGGTGTTGTTGGGTACTGAATAGGCCAAGGAACTCTCTGCCAAACTCATGGCTTGATTCGGTTGGCGCAGGGCTAAATAAGACCCGGCCATTTTGTTTTGCGCCAAAGCAACCTTCCTTTTAGAATTTAGACTTTCACCCAAGGCTATGGACTTTTCATAGTAGGAGATGCTGCGCTGCAATTGGTTTTGTTCAAAGTAAACATCACCAATAGTGGTAAAGGAAGAGATCATCACCTCATTGGCTTTGGCCTGTTCACTTATAGTAACCGCTTGGTTTAAATAGTCCAAGGCTTTATCGTACTCCTTGAGGATTTTATACATGACCCCAATGTCGTTTAGGGCTTGGGCTTGGTAGAAGACATCGTTCTTTTTTTGATAAACCTTTAAGGCGATCAAATTGTAATCTATGGCCTTTTGCGTATTGCCAATGTTACTTTCTAAAGTGGCCAAGTGGGTATAGGTATCGGCAATACGGATGGAATCTCCAAGGGCTTCAAAATACTTCAGGCCTTTTTGCACATTGGCTAAGGCAATGTCATAATACCCTTTGTTCTGATTGATGGTCCCTTTAAAGTCATAAGCCAAGGCAATGCCCATACTGTCTTGATATTTCAGACTGTTGGCCAGATCCAGATCATTAATACTATCTGCCGCGGCCATATTCCCCTGGCTAAACTCTAGAATGGTCAATCCCCTGTAGTTGGAGGAGATGCGCGGGACGTCTTCATCGGCCAAAGCTATCTCCAAACTTTGATTGTAGTAGCTACTGGCAGAATCGGCTTCAAAAGAGGTGTAATAGTAAACCCCTAATTGATACAAAGCCAAAGATTCTCCTTTGACGTTTTTAAGCTTCAGAGCCAAAGCGAGCATTTCATCTGCATAGGGTTTTACTTCGGGAGTATTCCTATACATATAATAGTTGATCAGATTATTGATCGTTTTGAGTTTTAAGGTGTCTTCTTTATGCTGATTGTATGCAGTAAGTAAACTGTCGATGGGGCTTTGATTTTGTCCAAAGCTCATACAGCTGGATACTATAAATAGGACAAGAATTAGTCTTTTTGTGCTCATAATGATGGCCTTAGTTGTTAGGCCCAAGTTAGTTAGAATGAAGATGCAATCCATGGCCTTTAGGCTGTTAGTCCATGAAAATTGGCAGTGTGAATTCATGATTTCAACCAATGTAAAAGGCATTAATATGATTATAAAATGCTGAAATACAATATATAAGATGTGTTTAAAAACAGGATACTGCAGTCAAATACCATCTTATAACTGTCCATGTTTTTTATAGGCTGTCCATGCTTTGTCCATGCCGCTTTTTAGAAATTCCGTGCTTTTGACCCTAGGTTTGTGCTGTCCTTAAAATATAGGCAACACATTAACTAAAATTCTAAGTCATGAAATGCAATTCACTTTTTCTTTCCTTGCTGATGGTCTTCACGCTGATGGCTTGTAGCTCTGAAAATAACGACGACACTAACGACGACCCTGATCCTTTTGAAACCACGAATGATATTGCGCGCTCAATAGCCGAGTATCCCGGCAGTGGAACGCTGCTTTCCAGTTTAACAAGTGATCTAAGTGGGGAGGTCAATTACACTTTAACCTTTGAATCTGTCCCGGGAGCTTTTGCCATAACTACTGCGGGCCTTACAGTAGCCGATTGGCTGGTCTATGATTATGAATCTCGCACAAACATTACCGGGACCATTGAAGCCAGTAATGGGACAGAAACGGAGATGTTGAGCATAGATATTGAGATTGACAATGTAGATGATATTTGGGCCTTCTTGCACACTTCTGGTGATGCTTACTTGGATGCCGAACCGGGAGAATGGGTACCGATTTTAGAAAGCGAATACAACGATCTGGCGAATTACCTCGCCATGACCACTAAAAGTGGAGCTTTAGACAGTGATTTGATCAGCCCGAGCTCAATCAGTTCTTCTGCGGGTAATGTGACCATTAGTGCCGTAAATGACCAAATCATGCCTGACGGGAGCTATTTGTTCGCCTTTAAATATTACAGTTGGGTTAACAACTCCAACAATGTACAGGTAAAATTGTCTGAAGGCAATTTTAGCGGTCCTTTTGAGAATGTTGGAATGGCTTTCCCAGAACACGATGACGAATTCAATCACTTTGTGATCAAAGGTGCTGATACCCCGACGGACGGAGAAGGTTACTTGGGTATGTACGCTCCAAACAACTACGGCTCCAAATCCAAATCTGGTGCCCAGTGGCTCTTCGGAACGGGAAATACCTCAATACTGCCTAACTCAGGTTCAAATTTTGTCCCCTTATACCAAGGAATCAGTACTACTTTAAAACAGTGGGATTAATAAAAAAAAGCAGCTCAATTGGAGCTGCTTTTTTTATGCTTTGTTTTGTGAATTAATCGTCCAAGAATAAGGCAGGCAAGTCCAAAGACTTATAAAGTGTATTGTACTCTTGCATTTCATTGTTGATGATCGTATCGCGTTCGTCTTGATAGATTTTCCAGTCATCCATAAGGTCCTTGAAGCGCTGCTTTGCGCCAGCAGTTAAAGTAGGATCGTCTTGATCAATATACCCCGCCAATACTCTAAACTGTGCATTGAGCTTGTTGTTGAAATTGATCACATCTTGGAAGGTCTTTTGTTTGGCTTGAATCAAATTTTCTTCCCATTGGGTGATTCGCTTGCTGATCTCTTTTCCTTTTTCTATCAAGCTTGCTGCGGATTCATTGTCAGCTAAATAATCTGCGTAACGCGCAATCTGAGATTTGGCGGAACGCATTTTGGTCACGGACTCATGCATCTCGGTCACCACTGCTTCGATTTCATTGAGCATTTGCTGTTGAGCCGCCCAATCAGATGCTGTTGCTTTCACAGCTGGGTTTGGCAGAATGGTAGCCTGTGTTTCGCTTACCTTTCCATTATAGCTCATGCGTAGCGTATAAATACCAGGGGCAACGCTACCGCCGTTCAAACCACCAAAGACAAAAACTTTGTCAACTCCAGGTATAGGATCTCTATCAAAGCCCCAAGTAAAACGATTGTATCCTGCTTTCTTTGGAAGCACCTGCGGTGGAGGAGGGCCACCAGGCCAGCTTTTAAAACCTTTAGGTCTGCTGCTGCTGCTGAAGCTACGGACCACCTTGTTGTCTTGCAAGATCTCCAATTTAATGTCTAAGCTGTCTACAACTTGATCTATATAATAGTCAAAAGTAACGCCCATTCTCGGGTTTCTACCTTGCCCCGGAGCTCTGGAAACACCACCAAACAGTCGGTAAGTATCTTTAGGTTTAAAGATCTGGAAACTCTCGTTGCTTAAATCCAGTTGTTGTAGCGGACTTAAGTCATCTAAGATCCAAAAGGCGCGTCCAGAGGTCGCTGCAATCAGATCGTTCTGACGAATGTAAAGGTCATTGATTGCTACGACGGGCAAGTTCAAGTTAAAGCGTTGCCAGTTCCCTCCATCGTCAAAGGAAATGTACATTCCAGTCTCGGTACCTGCGTACAAGAGTCCTTTACGTTTCTTATCGGCACGTACCACTCGAGCAAAACCGTTAGCGTCGTCTAAACCATTGACAATGCGGGTCCAACTTGCTCCATAATTATTCGTTTTAAATACATGCGATTTCAGATCCATAGATTTATAGCGCATCACCACCACATAGGCCGTGGCTGGGTCGTGCTCAGAAATATCTATACTGTTAATAATACCATCCTTGATTCCCGGAGGCGTAATATTGCTCCAGTCTTGACCGCCGTTTCTGGTAACGTGCAGCAGCCCATCATCGGTTCCGGCATACAAGACGCCTTGTTCGTGTTGTGTCTCCATAAGCGAAGTGATGGTGTTGTAATTTTCACCACCCGCTGCTTCATTGGTGTAGGGACCACCACCAGGGCCGTGTTTGTCTTTTTCATTTTTGGTCAGATCTGGACTGATCTCCGTCCAGCTCATACCTTGGTCTGTACTCTTAAATACCACAT